>NZ_JAUQWH010000032.1 GCF_030757795.1 Actinoplanes oryzae | reverse complement strand
CGCCCGCGCCCCGGCCGGTCACGCCGGTCGCGTACGACGCCGTGCCCTTGGCGGGCGAGCCCGGGACCCTTCTCGCCATGGCGGGCAACATCGCGTGCGGGCACACGACGCCGGCCTTCAACGACGCCAAGGGCACCGCGGTCGGCTGCGCGATGGGGCGGACCTCCGACATGATCCTGCGAGCCGGCGACGCCGTGGAGTCGGTGCTCGCGGTGGGCGACCTGCAGTACGAGCACGGCGAGTGGGAGGACCTGCAGCTGTCCTTCGATCCCACGTGGGGCCGGCTCAAGAACAAGATCAATCCGGTGCCCGGCAGCCACGAGTACTCGATCGCCGGCGCGCCCGACTACTACCGCTACTGGGGCGACCAGGCGCACCCGGACACCAAGAGCAACTACGCCTTCGAGGCCGGCGGCTGGAAGATCTACGCGCTCAGCTCCGCCTGCGCCGCGCACGACTGCTCGCCCGGCGGCCGCATCTACGAGTGGCTGAAGGACGAGCTGCGCGGCCAGTCGCCGGACCAGTGCCAGCTGGCCTACTGGCACCATCCGATCGTCTCGGTGGGCCAGTTCGGCAACAACACCACGATGCCGCCGATGGCCCGGCTGCTGTACGCCGCCGGCGGCGACGTCATCGTCAACGCGCACGACCACAACTACCAGCGGTGGGCGCGGATCACGCCCGACGGCGTCGTGGATCCCGACCACGGCTACCGCAATTTCGTCATCGGCTCGGGCGGCATCAACCATCACCGCTTCTATCAGCTCGACCCGGTGCGGCACGCGGGGTTCGAGACGGGCACCGACCGGGAGTTCGGTGTCATGTTCATGAAGCTCAACCCGCAGGGGTACGCCTGGGAGTACCGCACCCTCGGCGGCACCTACACGGACACGGGCAGGGAGTCGTGTCACCGGGAGCCCGGCACGTCCCCGGTGCCCGTCCCGGCGACGGCGCCGAAGCCGGTCCCGAAGGGCCTGCCGATCCCGGGCACGAAGATCAACCTCCCGAACCCGCCGACCGTGGTGCCGTCGGGCAAGGGCGGCACGCTCGACGTGGCGTGGCTGCCGCCCACGAAGCCGGGTACGGCCGGCCCGGTCGACCAGTACCGCATCACCGTCTACGGCGCCGAGCCCGGCCATCCGACGGAGGTGGTGCCGATCGCGCAGCGCACGGCGGGCGCCACGGAGTCCCGCGTCGCCTACGACATGTCCGGCACGCCGGGCTGGCAGCTGCGGGCCACCGTGGAGGCGCACAACCCCGACGGCTGGGGCAATCCCGCGATCCTGTCCGGAGGCGTCACCGCGCCCGGCAAGGAAGGCGACGCCACCGCAGCCGGCCAGAAAGCCGCGCCCGGCAAGGAAGCCGCGCCCGGCCAGGAAGCCCCGCACGGAGAGGAAGGCGCGCACGGAGAGGAAGGCGCGGCGGGAACCATGGGCACAGGCAGCGCGGTCCCGGACGGCTGGACCGCCCTGCCGCCCGACTATCCCCTGCCGCCGATCTCGCACCCCGGCACGCCCCGGTCGGCGAAGGCCCGCGCGGGCAACGGCACGGCGGTGGTCACCTGGCGGCCGCCGACCACGGACGGCGGCTCGCCGATGACCGGGTACGCCGTCTACGCCACGCCCGGCGGCCTGGTCGCCACGGCCGGCCCGGACGCCGCCGAGGCCACGGTGACCGGC
This sequence comes from Actinoplanes oryzae, assembly GCF_030757795.1. Lineage (GTDB taxonomy): Bacteria > Actinomycetota > Actinomycetes > Mycobacteriales > Micromonosporaceae > Actinoplanes. Next base: position 63,185 of record NZ_JAUQWH010000032.1, on the reverse strand, counting down.
CTGGTCAACGACACCCCGTACGTCTTCCAGGTGACCGCCGTGAACGACGTCGCGGAGTCCGCCCCCACCGACGAGACGGCACCGGTCACGCCGACGAAGACCGTCACAGCCCCGCAGGCCCGGGTGCCGGGCGCGCCGATCCAGGTGGACGCGACGGCGGGGAACGGGTCGGCGACGGTCACGTGGGGGCCGCCGGTCAGCGACGGCGGGGCGCCCGTCACGGCGTACACGGTGAAGTCCTCCCCCGACGCGCACACCGCGACCGTCGACGGCACCCTGAACTCCGCGCGCGTGGACGGGCTGCGCGCCGGGGCGACGTACACCTTCACCGTGACCGCGACGAACGCGGCCGGCGTCTCCGGTCCGGGCGGCCCGAGCGGTCCCGTGACCCTGCCCGGAGGGACGCCCGGCCCGAGCGGTCCCGGGACCCTGCCCGGAGGAACGCCCGGCCCGGGAACACCCGCCCCGGGATCGACAGCGGACGCCACCGTGCCCACCCACCCGCGCATCCCCGTCGCGGTCGCCGGCGCCCGGTCGGCGACGGTGCGCTGGGCCGCACCGGCGTCCGACGGCGGCAGCCCGCTGACCGGCTACATCGTGCAGCCGTCGGGCGGCGCCGCGCAGGCCGTGTCCGCCGGCACGACCAGCGCGACCTTCGGCGGCCTGCGCGCCGGGACGGCCTACCGCTTCACGGTCGTCGCGGTGAACCGGATCGGCCGGTCGGCGCAGAGCGACGAGACCCGCCCGGTCCAGCCCTTCGACCCGGTCACCGCGCCCGCGGCGCCCAGCGCCGTGGTCGCGGCCGCCGGCGACGGCTACGCGAAGGTGGCGTGGCGGGCGCCCGGCTCCGACGGCGGGTCGCCGATCCTGTCCTACCGGATCGGCGGCGACGATCCCGCCGTCGCCGCCGAGGTCGGTGCGGATCGGCTGGAGGCGACGGTCCGGGGGCTGACGAACGGCCGGAAGTACACCTTCACGGTGCTCGCCGAGAACGCCGCCGGTCTCTCCCCGCGCTCCCCCGCCTCGAACGCCGTGACGCCCCTGCTCGGCGCCCCCGATCCGGCGGACCCCGTGCCGGCCGCGGATCCTGCGGCGGGAGCTGCCACCGGCGACGAGGGAGACGCCGTGGTGACCGTCGGCACGTGGTTCCAGCGCCCCCACGAGCACGTCCTGCCGGTCGCCCTGATCACCACGGTCGTCGTCGCGCTGGCCGGCGGCGCCCTCGTCCTCTGGCGGCGCCGCCGGCTCGCCCGCGACTCAGCGGACGCGGATGATGCCCCAGACCCCGTTCTCCACGGCCCACCGGAAGGCCCCTGACCGGTACGCGTGGTCGCCCGCGTGCCGCGCCCGCATGACCAGCGTCCGGGCGTAGCCGGACGTCAGCCCGGACACCGAACCCTCGAACGGCGAGTCCGGCAGCCACGGCGCGCTCTCCCACGCCATGCCGTGCACGGTGAACGTGTGCGCGCGGGGCTTGTCGCCGCTGCCGAGCAGCCGCAGCCACAGCGTCTGGCCCACCTCGGCGGGCCAGATCGGCGTCGGCGGGTCGTCCCGGGTCAGCACGTCGCGCGGATGTGCCAGGGCCGAGCCGTAGCTGATGCCCTTCTGGCCCGAGTCCTCCGGGTCGTCGTCCGGCACGAGGTCGCGTACGGGCAGATCGGGGTTGCCCGCCACGAAGTGCCGCATGCCGTCCTGCACCAGCAGCACCTGCTCGTTGGCGACGACCCGGCCCGCGGCGTCGCGCAGCCACACGTTGCCGCCGGTCCACCGCTCGGTGCCGGTGCGCGGGTCGGTGGGCGTCACGTCGCCCGGCTCCACGACCAGCGCGCCGATCAGCCCGTGGTGCGGGTGGTTGCGCACGTCGGCCATGTCCTTGAGGTGACAGACCTGACCGGGGCCTTCCGTGTACGACTCCGGGGCCAGCTCGTTGTCCGCGAACCACCAGTACTCGCGCCAGTTCTTCTCCGCGTGATCGTGCCGCGGCCCGTCCCGGAGCACCACGACCCCCGGCGCCTCGGGTTCGGCCGGGGTGTGCGTGTGTTCCTCCGGCGGGCGCGGGGCGACCGTGCCGTCATGGTTGCGCCCCACGTTGGCGCCGTCGTCACTCACCACGTCGTAGCGCAGCAGCGCCGGGTGCAGCGACACCCGCGGGGTCACCGTGCGCCGGTCCTCGTCCAACGGCACCCGGGGCGGCGACGGCTCCACGTTGAAGTCGGGCAGCAGCGGGCCGCCGTCCAGCTCGATCTCGTTGATGAGCGTCACCTTGACCCATTCGCCCCGGCGGGCACGCAGCACCAACGGCTCCCGCGTCTCCCGGACGCCCACGGCGGTGCGGAACCCGTCCTCGTCGGTGACCCAGCCGTCGGCCTCCTCGTAGATCAGCCCCCACGGGTCGGTGAGGCGCCGGCCGTCGTACTCGTGCTCGTGGCGGCGGGCCCGGACCACGTACTCGCGGACGCCCGTGCCACCCGTCGGCCGCGGCGGCAGTGTGGCGGGCCGCGCCGGGCCGGGCAGGCGGGGCAGCTCGCGCAGCGTGTCCTCGTGCGGCACCAGCGCCCGGACCAGACCCCAGCAGCCGAGCCACAGGTCGTCCAGGTTGGCGAACTGCCACAGGTGGTCGCCGGTGCCGTACTCGTCGAGCTCCAGGGTGAACGCCTCGGAGATGCCGACCGTCTGCTGGTTGACGAGCACCGAGCGCGGGTCGTGCCACTCGCGGCGCCAGCGCAGGCCGTTCGTGGCGAAGCTGTGCGACTCCTCGTGCGAGCCCTGGATCAGCCGGATCCGCAACGGCTCCCCCGCGTACGTGCGGATGAGCTCGGTCTCCGGGTCACCGGTCTCCGGCAGCGACGGTTCCGCCGGCACCTCCTTGACCGGCGTGTCCAGCCGCTCCACCGCCGGCACCGCCTCGGCATGCTCCTCGGGCGGCGGCGGCCCGGCGAGCGCCTGCCGCGCCGCAGCGGCCTCCTCGTCCTCCTCCTCCGGAAGCTCCGGCTCCTCGGGCTCCTCGGGCTCCTCGGGCTCCTCGGCCGCCGGCACGCCGTTGCTCGCGAACCACTGCGACGGGTCGTCGCCCCGGAACGTCAGCGGCGCGCTGCGGTAGTTGACGGCCATCGAGCCCGGGTCGTCGTCCCCGCTCAGCTCGCCGGGCGGGTTGAGCGGCGTGCCGTCCGCGTCGGTCAGCGGCACGAAGTCGCCGATCGCCAGGCACGCCTCCCGGAACGGCGGGATCCCGCTGTCCACCGGCGGCAGCACCACGGCCTGCGGCCCGGACCATGCCACCGTCTCCTGATCGGGGTGCAGCCACCGCGACCCGTGCGGCTCGGCGATGAGGGCCGCGAACAGCCCGTGCTTCTGCCGGTAGTTCGCCAGCAGGTGGTCGTGGAAGAAGCACGGCCCGAACTCCTCGTCGACGACCCACCGGTGCAGCCCGACGACCCTCGGCAGGAAGCGCGGGTCCTCGGGCACGTCCGCCACGGCCTCGTCGCAGCTGGCGCCGGCGAGATAGTTCCACCCGGTGGACGAGCCGTCGGCCGCCAGCACGTCGAACTTCACGAGGTGCACGTGCAGCCCGCACTCGACCGGCGGCGTGCGCAGGTCGAAGCCGTCCGGCGCCAGTGAGGTCAGCCGGTTGAACATCCGCAGCTCGACGATGTCGCCCTGGTTGGCCCGCGGGAAGAACGGCTCGACCGGCCGCTCGGGCAGGTCCTCCACCTCGACGCCGTCCACCGCCACGCGCGTGATCCGGTAGTGATGGCCGGTCGGGTCCTTCCAGCCCCGGTCGTTGTAGACGACCTCGCTCGCGGCCACCTCGACGTCGTAGCTCACGATCCGCGGCCCGGGCAGCCCGGCGCGCTCGTTCCACTCGGCCTGGTCGCCGTCCAGGTCGACGAAGAGCATGCCCGGCTGCGGGTTCGCCACCGCCCCCGGCGCGAAGGCGGCCAGCTCCTTCTCCGAGTGCAGCGGCATGCCCAGCAGCCGCCGCCGGCCACCCAGGAGCTCCGGCACCACCGCGGGCGGCGGCGGGGACTTCCGCGGATAGGTCGCGTCGATGAACCACGGGAAGCCGGGATGTAGCTCGTCCGGGCGCTCCGGCTCCCGGCCCGGCAGCGGCCGCAGCGGGTGGACCGGGGTCCCGTCCGGGTACGCGGTCACCGTCACGCCGTCGACCAGCCGGTCGAAGCTGCGCCACAGCCCCCACATCCCGTGGTGGAAGTGCGGGTACAGGTGGCAGTGCCAGATGATGTCGCCCGGCGCGTGCTGCCTGCTCCCCGACCCGTAGAGCGGGTCGATCGTGAACGCCGTCTGTGGCCCGATCGAGATGGAGTCGAGCAGCTGGGAGCCCTTCGCCTGCCCCGGCTCCGCGCTGTCACCCGGGGTGGCCCGCCACTGGTGGACGTGCAGGTGGAAGACGTGCGTCTCCTTGACACCCGCGTGGACGAGCCGGACCCGGGCGGGATCCCCCTTGTACGCCCGGAAGATCGGCGTCACCGGGTCCCCGAACAGCCACGAGCTGTGGTGCTGCTCCTCGCCCGCGACCTGCTCGAGGAACCGGCCGTCGGACGTGCGGCCGATCCGGAACACCTCGGCGAGGTCCTCATCGAGCTCGATGCCGACCGCGGCGAAGTCCACCTGACCCGCGGGCGGCAGCGGCCGGGTCAGCGTCTCCTCGGCCAGCCGGCGCATCCGGTGCGGCAGCCGGTTGGGCATCGGCTCGGCGCGGTAGGACAGCGGCATCACGGAGTGCTCGCCGACCAGGTGCTGCCCGCTGTGCACCTCGGGCTCGTCGTGCAGGAACACGGTGAACTCGCGGTGGCTGTGCGGCAGCCCGTCCAGGTGCAGGTCGACGTAGTCGTCCGTCACCGTGTCGCCGGGCAGGATCACGTCCACGTACGGGCCGTCGCCGAAGCTCGTGCCGGTCAGCAGCTCCCCGGTCTCCGGGTCGGTCCACGTCGCCCCGGCCGGCTCGACGACGAACGCCCCGAAGAGGCCGTGGACGTTGGTGCCCTGCTCGGTGCCGCGCACGTCCGCGAGATCGTTGACCACCCACACGCCCTCCCGGGCGGCGTGCCAGTGGTAGGTGCGGCGCTCTCCCGGGCGTACCGTCGAGGGGGTGTTGCGGCCCACGGCCGCGCCGTCGTTCTCCTGCACGGACCCGGTCAGGTCGCCCTGCACGTGCAGGCCCACCGCGCGGTCGCGCACCTGGTTCTCGAAGTGGACGTCCACGCGCTGCCCGAGCGCCGCGCGCAGCACCAGCGGCCGCACGACGGGGATCGGCCGCAGCGGGTTGAAGCGGTCGTAGGCGGGCGTGCGCTCGGCCAGCCCGGCGACGCTCTCGCGGTGGTCGTTGAGCAGGAGCCGCCGCACCCGCGCGACGGGGAGCCCGCTCTCCCGGGCCAGCCGGTGGAACGCCAGGTGGTCGTCCACCTCCAGCTTGGCGAGTCGCTCCGCGATGGCGGTACGCACCTGGGCCAGCGCGGCGCGGTACAGCTCGGCCCAGGACGCCCGTACGACGGGATCGGGGTCGACGGTCGTGACGGCACCGTCGGTGAGCAGCGTGAGGGCCGCGGTCACCTCCTCCACGGTGGCGTCGAAGTTCTGCCGCTGCGCCGGGGTCACGGGCGCGGGCCGGCGGCTCATCTCCTCGAACCGGGCCAGCCCGTCGACGACCAGTTGCATCCACTGGGCGCGCTCGTGCATGCGGGGCAGGAACTCGTCGTCGTCCTCCCAGCGCGCGCGGGCGAAGCGCAGCAGCGGCTCGTAGGCACGCAGCGTGTAGAGCAGGCCGTCGGGGTCGTGGTCGCCGTCGAGGCCGTAGACGACGGGGAACTGCAGGGCGACAACGTCGTAGGTCAGGTCGGGCATCGCAAGCTCCTGGTGGGTCTAGCCGATGGCGCCGATGAGCAGGAAGACGCCGATGATCAGGGCGGCCGCGCCGGCGGGGCGGACGAGGACGCGGCCGTGGCGGGTCAGCCGCTCGGCGGCCATCACCGCGGCGAGCACGGCCATGGCGAGCAGCGATCCGGCGCCGGTGAGCAGGCCCGTGGCCATGAGCAGCCAGCAGCAGCCCACACAGGACGCCGCGTAGACGCCCGCCACGGTCGCCGCCTCCGCCCACGCCGGCCGGATGCCGCGCCAGTGCAGCATCGCGATCCCGCGGGGACTGCGGCAGGCGGTGAGGCACCGGTCCTTCCACGCGCTGAACTGGTACGCCCCGGCGAGCATCAGGGCGGCGCCCAGCGGCGCTTGCGGGTGCTCCCCGGCGTACGGCCAGTGCGCCAGCCATCCGGCGAGCGTGAGATGGAGGGCCACCAGGACGGCCCCCGCGGCCGTCCAGGCGCCGACGTAGATCAGGGCGCCGAGCGTGACGATCCCGGGACCGCCGCGGAACCGGCGCAGCATGTCGAGCAGCGGCAGCGCGGTCGGCAGCATCATCGCCACGACCATCACCACCCAGCCGGTGAGCGCCGGGCCGAGGGCCGGGGCGTGGTGGTGGCCGCCCTCGTGCAGGACGGCCATGACCACCCACCCCGCCGCGCCCAGCGCGACGACGGCCCCGGCGAGCTTTCTCCCGTCCCGGCGGGGCGGGGCCGGGGCGTCGGCTGTCAGCATCATTCGCCGACCCCGGCGAGCGCGGTGCGCCCGGCGAAGGCGTACCGGAACTTGCCGCGCATCGCCGAGCGGCCCCGCACGTCGAGATAGGCGCCGGGCAGGGCCGGGACGCGGACCGCCAGGCTCTCGGTGCGGTGCGCCACGACCTCACCCTTGCCGGGGACGCCGAGCTCCCGGTCGAGTGCCGTGCCGGTGAGGGTGAGCGGCTCCTCCTCGTCGGTGAAGACCGACGGGGTGCCGGTGACCTCGACCAGCCCGGTGCCGGGGACGTCGGGCCCGTCGGTGGGGACCGGGACGCCCACGAAGATGTGCCAGCCGGTCGCGTCGGCCCCGATCCGGATGCGGGCCGGGGCCGTGGTGACCACCGCCCCGCTCACCCCGGCGAGGTCGGCGAGCGGCCCGTCGAGCCGGCCGCCGAACGCCGCCGTGAGCAGTGTGAACTGCTCCGGCGTGGCGCCCTCGGAGACGAAGATGGCGGTGCTGGTGTTCCCGGCGCGGCGCCCGCCGCTGTGGGTGGAGACGCTGACCACGTCGAGGCCGCCGACCGGCGTGCCGTCGATGCGTGCGGCGGGGTCCAGCTGCCAGGCGAACAGCCCGGTGCAGTGGTCCTCGTCGGGGGCGTCGTCGAGCCAGCAGGGGCAGATGAGCGTGCAGTCGCAGGCCTCGGTGAAGACGCCGGTGAGCGAGTAAGCCATGATGCTGCGCCCTTCTAGGTGCGGACGGTCACGGGCACGGTGGTGGACCCGCCGCGGCTGGAGGTGAGGAGGACCTGGTCGCCCGCCGACGGGGTGAGCCCGGGCTCGCCGGGGATCACGGTGCGGCGGATGTCCCACTCGTGCAGGGCGTCGGCCGGGGCGCTGCCGATCTCCACCCCGTCGAGGGCGGCGGTGACGACGTCGGGCAGCGGCGCGGTGGCCGTGCCCCGCAGCCGCCAGCGCCCCGAGGCGGTGCGGAACTCGGCCTCGTTGACGGCGAGCGTGTCCACGATGGGCCCGGCCGGGTCCACCTGGATCGACACGGTGTCCACGGCGGTGCCGCCGGCGCCCTGGACGGTGAGCCGGAACTCGACCGCGCCCGTCGCCGGGGCGACGAACGTGGCGCGCGCCCGGTCGGCGTCGGTGAGCTGCACCGGCGTCCCGTCGATCTGCTCCCACAGGAAGGTCAGGCCGGCGCCGAGGCTGGCCGTCCCGTCGAGCGTGACGGTCGCGCCGGCCGCCACGATGCTGTCCTGGCCGGCGAGCGCGGTGACCGGGTCGCCGGGGCCGGCCGGGCCGGTCACGAGCACGTGCCGCCGCGCGGAGCCGCCGTGCGCGGAGACGACCTCGACGACCGCGGGCGGCGCGTCCAGCTCGTCGAAGATCTGCTTGCCGTCGGTCAGCGGGCCGAATCCGGTGACCACGAGCTCCGGGATGTCCTCGAGGTCGCTGGACGCGGCCTCGACGGTGAGCTGGCGCTGGGCGGTGTCGTAGTCCGCCACGGTGACGGTCACCGCGTCGGTCACCACGGCCTCCGCGCTGGTGGGCGGCTGGTCGGTGGCGTTGACCACGGTCAGCGTCGCCGGCACCTCCCCCACGGCGGCCCGGGTGTGGTAGCGCCCGTCCGCCCCGGTCAGCGTGGTGCCGGCGGCGCGCAGGGTCTGCCCCGGCTCGCTGGTGGCGAAGACGTCGAGCACGATCGCGCCCGCGTTGCGCGAGTAGACGGCCCGGGTCACCTCGGCGCCGACCCGGGTGGCCAGGCGCCCCTGCACCGTGAAGAGGTCGGTGAAGATCTTGTCCGGGTTGGTGGGGTCGGCGGGGTCGGGACCGGCCAGACCGCCCACCCCGGGGCCCTCGACGCGGAAGAAGTTCGTGCCGAGCGGGCTGCCGGTGATCGTGTGCTCGGTGGCGCCGTCGCCCACGTAACCGGGCGGGGCGTCGGCGCTCCACGTCAGGAACGGCGCCACCTCCCCGTCGGCCACGGCGACGTCGAAGAGCCCGGCGCCGGCGCCGATGTCCTCGGTGACGAAGACGCGGCCGTTCTCGTCGGCGGGCAGCGGGTCGGTCTGCCCGTACGGATGGGTGAAGGTGTAGAGCGCACCGGGGACACCGCCGTCGAGGCGGACCCGGACGCGCGCGAAGACCTGCTGCTGGCCGTCGGCCACCACCTCGGTGGCGAAGGCGGCCTCGAGGGCGAGCACCAGCCGGGCGCGGCCGGGCCGGGCCCCGCCCGCCACCGGCATCTCGGCCTCGGCGAGGAAGTAGAACGCTTCGTCGGGGAAGTTGCCGGGGAAGCTCACCGGCGCGAGCGGATCGGGCAGGTCGCCCATGGCCTGGGTGTTCGGGTCGCGTGGGTCGGTCGCCAGCTCGAGGCGCCGGCCCGCGGCGTCCTTGTACCAGCGGGGGAAGCCGTTCTCCGCGTCGATCGGTCCGCGCGCGGAGAGGCGGGCAGGATTGCGTTGCATACCGGTCCTCCCGTGTGTCTACCGGTGGGTGCCTCGGACAGACGGGTTGATCTGCGCTCCAGATACATCTCCGCCGGTTTCGGATCGCGTGGCACCCTGATGGCTTGCCATGGCGCCATAAAGGTGCCATAGTGGCGCCATGGACCTCACGGCATACGTCTCCCGCCTGCGGGAGGAGCTGGCCAACGCCGCCGAGCTCGGCGGCCCCGACACCAGGGCGCTGGCGGAGCGGCTCACCACCCCGCTGGAATCGGCCTTCCGGCTGGCCGTCCTCGACGCCCTGTCCACCGCGGCCGACGAGATCACCCGTGAGCTCGCGCCGGGCTCGGTGGAGCTGCGGATGCGCTCCGGCGAGTTCGACTTCGTGGTCGTGGCACCACCGGCGCCGCCGGAGGCACACGGTGGCGCCACCCCGGCACCACCCGCGGCGCCCGAGCCGGACGACGGCACGGTCTCGCGCATCAACTTCCGGCTCCCCGACCAGCTCAAGGGCCGCATCGAGGAGGCCGCCGCCCGCGACGGGCTCTCCGTCAACGCCTGGCTGGTCCGCGCCGCCACGGCCGCGGTCCAGCAGCCGCCCCGGCCTCCGGCCACGTCCACGCCCTGGTCCGGCCAGCACTTCACCGGCTGGGCCCGATGACCACCCCGCTCCCGGAAGGACTCCTCGTGACCACCTTCGACACCCCTCGCCCGATCACCGCCACCCTCGACCTCAACGTCGCCGAGGTGCGCATCGCCGCCACCGAGCGCCCCGACACGATCGTCGAGGTGCGCCCCCGCAACCCGGCCTCCGACCGCGACCGGCAGGCCGCCGAGCAGACCAAGGTGGAGTATGCGGACGGCAGCCTGCTCGTCCGCTCCCCCAAGACCCGGGCCATCGCGCTGTTCGGCAAGCCCGGCGCGATCGAGGTGGAGATCGCCCTCCCGGCCGGCTCGCGGGTGCACGCCACCTCCGCGCTCGGCGGCGTCGACGCGACCGGCACGCTCGGCGACGTCACGGTGAAGACCGCCACCGGCGACGTCGCCCTGGAGCGCACCGGCTCGCTGCAGGTGACCACGGCCGCCGGCGGGGTGCGCCTCGGCGAGGCGGCGGGCGACGTGCGGATCAGCACCGCGACCGGCCGCGTCGAGGCGGGCCGTCTGCACGCGGGCGCGACCGTGAAGAATTCCAACGGCTTCACCGGCATCGGCCGGGTCGACGGCGCCCTGAAGGTCAGCAACGCCAACGGCGACATCACCGTCCACCGGGCGGGCGACGACGTCACCGTGACGACGGCCAACGGCAGCGTGCGCCTGGAGGAGGTCGTCGCCGGCACCGTCTCGCTGCAGACCGCCGCGGGCTCGCTGCACATCGGCGTCGCGCAGGGCACCGCCGCGCACCTGGACCTGCACACCCACTTCGGCAAGGTGCGCAGCGAGCTCGAGCAGATCGGCGAACCGGAGCGCGGCGAGCGGGCGGTCCAGGTCCGGGCGCGCACGTCCATGGGCAACATCGACATCGTGCGGGCCCTCTCGTGATCCGGGTGCGGGGGCTGCGGAAGGCGTACGGGGCGACGACCGTCCTCGGCGGCATCGACCTCGACGTGCCGGAGGGCGCGGTGTTCGCCCTGCTCGGCCCGAACGGCGCGGGCAAGACCACGACCGTCGGCATCCTCACCACGCTGGTGCGCCCCGACGCGGGTGAGGTCCGCGTCGCCGGGGCCGACCCGCGCACCGACCCCGGCGCCGTGCGCGCGGCCATCGGCGTCACCGGGCAGTTCGTGGCGATCGACCAGCTGCTCACCGCCGAGGAGAACCTGGCGCTCATGGCCGACCTCAACCACCTCGGGCGCCGCGCCGGGCGGGCGCGGGTCGCGGAGCTGATCGACCAGTTCGACCTGCGCGAGGCGGCGCGCCGGCCGGCCCAGACGTACTCCGGCGGCATGCGGCGGCGCCTGGACATCGCGATGGGGCTGGTCGCGACGCCCCGGGTGATCTTCCTCGACGAGCCGACGACCGGCCTCGACCCGCGGGCCCGCCGCATGCTGTGGGAGACGATCCGCGGGCTGGCCGCCGGGGGCACCACCGTCTTCCTCACCACGCAGTACCTGGAGGAGGCCGACCAGCTCGCCGGGCGCATCGCCGTGCTGCACCAGGGCCGGATCGCCGCCGAGGGCACGCCCGGCGAGCTCAAGCGGCTGGTCCCCGGCGGCCACGTGACCCTGACCTTCGCGGACGACCGGGCGCTGCGCACCGCGGCGGCGGCGCTCGGGCTGGCCGTGCCCGCGGACTCCCTCGACCTGGAGGTCCCCGGCGACGGCAGCGTGCACTCCCTGCGGCTCCTAATGTCCACATTGGATCAAGTCGGGGCGGAGCTGGCGTCGCTCGCCGTGCACACCCCCGATCTCGACGACGTCTTCCTCGCCCTCACCTCGCAGGAGCCTGCCCTATGACCGCTCTCACCTACGCGGTGCGCGACTCGAACACCATGCTGCGCCGCAACCTCAAACGGATGCTCCGCTACCCGTCGCTGACGCTCATGCTGGCGGCGCTGCCGATCATCTTCCTGCTGCTGTTCACGTACGTCCTCGGCGGCACGATCGGGGCCGGGCTCGGCGGCGACCGGGCCGGCTACCTGGCCTACCTGGTGCCGGGCGTGCTGGTCATGACCGTCGCCGGGGGCGCCACGGGCACCGCGATCTCGGTCGCCTCGGACATGACCGAGGGCATCGTCGCCCGCTTCCGCACGATGGCCATCGCCCGCGTCTCGATCCTCACCGGCCACGTCGTGGGCAGCCTCATCCAGACCACCATCGGCCTGCTGATCGTCCTCGCCACCGCCCTGGCCCTCGGCTTCCGCACCGGCGCCGGCCCGGCCGCCTGGCTCGGCGTCGCCGCCGTCCTGCTCATGACGACCTTCGCGATCACCTGGCTCTCGGTCGCCCTCGGCCTGGCCGCCCGCAGCGTCGAGGAGGCCAGCAACACCCCGATGCCGCTGACCCTGCTCCCCTTCCTGGGCAGCGGCTTCGTCCCCACCGACACGATGCCGGCGGGCCTGCGCCAGTTCGCCGAGCACCAGCCCTTCACCCCGGTCATGGAGGCACTGCGCGCGCTGCTCACCGGCGCCCCGGCGGGCAGCCACATCCTCGCCGCGGCTGCGTGGAGCGCGGGCATCGCCCTGGCCGGCTACCTGTGGGCGCGGCACCGCTACAACCGCCTGTGAGCGCACCCGGGGACAACCTGTCCCCGGGTAGGGAAGGCCTTCATCCAGCCTCGGCGGCGGCCGAGGCTGGATGCATGGACATCACCACCAGCACCGTCTTCATCCCCGGCGCCACCTCGGGCATCGGCCTCGCCCTCGCCCGGGCCCTCACCGAGGCGGGCAGCCGCGTCATCGCCGGCGGCCGCAGCGTCGCCAAGCTCGCGGACTCCTTCGACGCCGTCGAGATCGACGTCACCGACGCCGCCTCCGTGGCGCGCGCCCGGGACGCCGTCCTCGACAAGCACCCGGACCTGTCCGCGGTGATCACCATGTCGGGCATCATGGTCGCGGAGGACCTGCGCGACCCGGCCCACTTCGCCACGGCCGAGCGCACGATCGACACCAACCTGCTCGGCACCATCCGGGTCGTCGACGCGTTCACCCCGCACTTCCTGCGGCGCGGCGCGGGCACCATCGTCACGGTGTCGTCCGGCCTGGCGTACGTGCCGTTCCCGCTCACCCCGGCGTACGGCGCCACGAAGGCGGCCGTCCACTCGTACACCGAGTCGCTGCGCAAGCAGCTCGACGGCACCGGCGTCGAGGTGGCCGAGCTGATCCCGCCGGAGGTCGCCACGGAGCTCATGCCGGGCGGCACGGACAGCCCGACCGCGATGCCGCTCGCCGACTTCATCGCGGAGTCGGTCGCCCTGCTCGCCACCGACCCCACCCCGGCGGAGATCACGGTCGACCGGGTCAAGCCGCTGCGCCACGCGGCCACCGACGGCACGTACGACCAGCTGCTCGGCGCCCTCTCCCACGCCCTCGCCGCCCTGGGCCGCTGACCGGCGGCCGGCGCGGCGTACGCTCCGGGTGCCGATCTTCGGAGGTGATGGTGAGCATGCTGGAGAGAGCCGTCCGGCCGCTGGGCCGGCTGCTGCGGTCGCGGCGGGCCGACCCGGCGCTCAGCGTCCGCGCGCTGCCGCCCTACGCCGCACCGGCCACGATCGAGGTGACCAGCGCCTCGTTCGAGCCGGGCGGCCCGATCGGCACCCGGCAGGCCGGCCCGGGCCGCGGCGACAACCTGTCCCCGCAGCTCACTGTCGCCGGCCTGCCCGCCGCCACCGCGCAGCTCCTGCTGATCATGGAGGACCCGGACGTGCCGCTGCGGCGCCCGGTCCTGCACATGATCGCCTTGCTGGACCCCGGCAGCACCGACTTCGCCGAGGGCGCCCTCACGCCGGACAACCCGCACGTCACGTGGGTGCCGGCCTTCCAGGGGCGCACCGGCTACGCGGGGCCGCGCGCCCTGCCGGGCCACGGCGTCCACCGGTACGGCTTCCACGTGTACGCCCTCGACGAAGTGCTGCCCCGGGTCACGAGCTTCGCCGGGCTGACCGCCGCGGTCGAGGGTCACGTCCTCGCCCGCGGCTGCCTCGAGGGCACGCAGGAGGGGTGAGCCCCGGCAGGGCCGCCCACCCCTCCGCTGCTCACGGGCCGCTGACCAGATATTCGACCTGGTGACCGCTGTTGACGGCGTTGCCCTTGGCGTTGATCACGCGGGAGATCGTGCCGGTGCCGCCGAGCGAGACCGTCACCATGTCGGTGAACGTGATGCCCGGCTTGGCCGGCACCTCGAAGGCCCGGGCGTTCACCACGGCGGGATTGACGTTGAAGTAGGCGTAACTGCCCAGACCCCACGCCTGGTGACTGGTCACCGAGTCGGCCACCTTGTAGGCGGCCCAGCCCTGCGTGCCGCCGTTCATGTACGCGGCCTGGTTCGGCGGGTCGTACGGCATCTCGTTCTGGTAGAAGTACGTCCGGCCGTTCTCGCCGTTCCAGATCGTCTGGTACTGCTGATAATGCTCGACGAACAGCCCGTAGAACGTGACGTCGTCGCCGTTCACCACCAAGCCGTTCGCGGCCGTGTTGACCGTCCAGCCCACCGTGCCGCCGTTGCCGTGGTCTGCGCGCCAGATCCAGGCGTGGTCGCCGATGACGTCGTCGCTGTTGATGCGCAGCGACACGCTCGCCCGGCCGGCGATGGAGCCGCCGATGCGGAAGAACACGTCCGACAGTACGGTCGGGTTCGCGCTGTGATCAGCCGATGAACCCGCCGGGCCGACCTCCATGAGCACCGGGGAATTGGTCGTTCCCGCGTCGATGAGCAGGCCGGCCACGCGGACGCCGTCGACGTCCGCCACATTGACGGCGGTCACCCCGTTGTCGGGGATGAAGGTCGCCAGCCCGAGACCGAGAATGACCGTGTTGGCGCGCGTCACGTTCAGCGGCGCCGACAGGTGGTACGTCGCCGGGGTCACGAGCAGGTTCCTGCCCGCCGCCAGCGCCGCGTTGATCGTGGCCGACGTGTCGCCCGGCTTGACGACGTAGAAGGTGCTCAGCGGCAGCGACGTGCCCTGCGGCGAGCCGGACGCCCACGTCGTGCCCGTGCTGTTCGAGCGCACGGACGGGACGAAGACCTGGTAGCCGCCTGTCCCGTCGACGTACAGGTAGGGCTTCTCCGCGACCTTCGGCGCCTGCGCGACGGTCGTGTAGGGCGGGCTCGGGAACGAGTTCGCCGGGGCACCCTGCGCGCCGACGAAGACCTGGTTCCAGTTCGAGCCGGACCAGCTGCCCATCTGCGCGTTGCGGGTCAGCCACTGCTGCTGCGAGCCCGACTGGATCTGCCCGTCGATCCTCGTGTCGGCCAGGAAGCCGCCGGACGACCAGCCGCCGTCGGACAGGGCCAGATTCCCGCGTACGTGCATCCGCCGGTAGGGGGCCGCCTGCGACACCGCCCACCGGTCGAGCCCGTCGCCCGGCGTCACGGAGAGCCCCTCGGCGGAGCGCCAGAAGTTCTGCGTCGCGTTCTGCGACCCGTCCGGCCACCAGTCGGCCTCGGCGTGCAC
The DNA here is from genome assembly GCF_030757795.1 of Actinoplanes oryzae. Taxonomy (GTDB): domain Bacteria; phylum Actinomycetota; class Actinomycetes; order Mycobacteriales; family Micromonosporaceae; genus Actinoplanes. Next base: position 48,049 of record NZ_JAUQWH010000032.1, on the reverse strand, counting down.
GTGGCCGTTGATCGTCACCTGGTCCGGGGTGAGCCCGAGCCCGGCGACCTGGGTGAAGAAGCCGACGTTGGCGTCGACGTCATAGGTGCCCGGCTTGAACAGCACCGCGTAGCGTTGCGTGCCGAACTGATTGGTGACCTGCGCGGTGAAGATCTGGTTCAGCTTGGCCTGGATCGTCGCCGCCGGCATCGACGGGTCGAAGACGGTGACGTTCGGGCCGAAGGGCGATTCCGGGGCGGCGGTGAGGCCGGTCCACTTCTGATTGCCGCCGCCCGAGCAGGTCCACAGCTGCAGTTTCGCGCCGTTCGCCGTCGAGGCGCCGATCACGTCGAGGCACTTGTCCGCCTTGACGTTCACGAGGTCGCCGGCCGCGGTGGAGGTCCACTGCTGCGAGGTGAGCCCGCTGTAGCAGTCCCACAGATGCACGACAGCGCCGTCGTTCGTGGCGCCGCCGGCGACGTCCAGGCACTTGCCCAGGCCGCGCAGCGAGAGATCGTCCCCGTACGTCCAGGTCTGATGCGGCCCGGACGCGCACGACCACATCTGCGGCAGCGTGCCGTTGGCGGTGCTCCCGTCGGTCACGTCGAGGCATTTGCCCGTGGCCGCGCTGACGATCGCGCCCGTGGTGGCGGCGAAGGCAGGCGCGGCGCCGAATCCCAGGAGGGCGGGCAGCAGGATGGCGAGGAGTCGTTTCATGCGGGGTTCCCGGCGTGCGTGAGGGTTTCCCAGGCGACGAAGAGGTTGTTGGTCCCCTGCGGGCGCTTGGCCTCGGTGTAGGCCTGCGTCTGCGACATGGCGATGCCGAGCCGGTTGTGCAGCGCGTTGTACGCGACCTCGGTGACCGGGCCGAGCCCCTTCGTCACCGAGCCGCCGCAGATCGTCGACGGGACGGCCGTACCGTTCTCGAACTTGGTGTGGAATCCGAGCGCGTGCCGCAGCCGGTCCTGCAGCGCCGGGTAGAGGTCCTCGCCCTGGATGCGCGACGTCTCCGCGACATGGGCGATCGCGGCGATGCCGTAGCCGGTGTGCGTGAAGTCGCGGCACGTCTCCTGCGACAGCCCGTCGACGAAGGTGCTCTGCCCCTGCCAGTAGCTGATCAGCTCGGCGCGGGTGTCGATGCCCCCGGCCGGCGGATAGTTCGGCTGCGTGCCGTCGGCGGTGACATAGATGTACGACGCCGCGCGCAGCTTGAATCGTGCGATCGCCCGGTCGTACGAGGCCTTGTCGTCGAGGAACACCGAAATGCCCACGGCGGCCTCCATCATCGACAGTTCCCAGTTGCCGTTGCTGTGGATGCCGGGAATGACGACGGGCAGATAGACCTCGCGCAGCATCGTCGCGAAGCGGGCCTGGTTCGGCCAGGTCCCGTACGCGTGCTTGATGATCTCGGCGGCCCGCGGCCACACCGACCCGGCCCACGCCGTCTGCAGCGGGGCGTTGCTGTTGGTGTGCGAGGTGATCGTGGCGGACCAGGCGTCCATGATCTGGATGGCCTTCTGCGCGTACGCGGTGTTCCCGGTCAGATACCAGACCAGGGCGTCCGTGTACGCGGCGATCGCGTCCTCGCGCTCGTCGGTGCACCCGTTGTTGGGGTTCGAGTAGCTCCCGCACTCGACGACGGCGCGCGGGGCCGGGGTGCGCGACAGCGACGCGTACCGGCTGGTGGTCATCTGCTGATAAGCAGCGGCCCAGGGCTGGTCGGCGAGCTTGCTCTTCACGAAGTCGAGCTGTGCCCGGCTGACCAGGACGCCGGGATGCCGGAAGCTCGTGGGCGCGGCGTCGGCGGCCACGCGCACGGTGAGAAGGGACAGGACGACTGCAGCGGCCGCGCCTGCGGAGAGCAGCACGCGGCGGGGGGATCTGCGCATGGGGACTCTTCTCCGGTGGGGATTTTCCGGAAGTTGAATTAACTGTTAGGCAACTTAAACGCTCCCCGCCGCCGCGCGCAACCCATCACTTCCTGTCGATCGAGTACGCCCACCCCGCCCTGTTCCGCGCCGCGTCGTCCGCCTCGGCGGTGATGCTGATGCCGGACTTCTCGGCCAGCGCGACGTCCACGGTGATCGGTCGCTTGTCCGCGCAGCCCACCGTCCGGGCCGACTCGGTGCGGCCGTTCGTCGCCACCGTGCCGTCGCGCAACGTGGCACCCGACCGGACGATGAAGCTCAGCTTGCCCGGCCCGGCGCACACCAGCCGCACCGAGTAGGTCCCGGCCGCGCCCGCCGCCTCGTCGACCGTCTTGTCGTCCTCGGTGGTCACCTTGCCGGTCACGCCGAGCGCGGCGGCAGCAGCCTCGGCGTTCGCCTTGGTCTCGGCACCGGCCGACGCCTTGATGTCCCGCTCGTTGACGAACTTGTAGGAGAAGGCGGCCTTGCCGTCGGCCCGCTCGTCGCCGGACAGCTCCAGGTCCGGCCCCTGGTCCGACTCCTGGTGCACCGACAGCTGCAGCGAGCCGCCCTCCTCCGCGCAGGGCACGGTGCCCGCCGCGAGCTTCTTGCCCGCGTGCGTGACCCGGATGTCGAGCGACCCCTCGCCGAAGCAGTAGACGTAGAGCCGGTACTCGCCCGGCGCCAGCCGGGCCGCGCCGCTGCCGAAGCTGCCGCTCACCACCCCGGCCGTGGAGTCGCTGTTGGGTTCGAGATCGCGGTCGCCGAGTGCCTCGGATGCCCGTTCGTAGCGGGCCTGCGTCGTCGGGTCGATCGTCGGCTCCGGCGGGGCGGAAGGCGACGGACTCGGGCCGGAGGGCAGCGGTTCACGGGATTCCTGCGCCAGCGCGATCCCGCCGGCCAGCAGCAGCACCGCGGCGGCCACCGACACGGAGGCGGCGATGCCCCGCCGGCGGCGTACGGTCCGTCTGACCTGGCCCGCGCCCGGCGGCCGGACCTCCGCGAGGGCGCTCAGCCGGGCCCGCCCCAGCACCTCGTCGAGACGATCGGTCATCGCGCGCCTCCTTCGTCGCTCAGCTGCGCGGCGAGGGCGAGCCGGGATCGGTGCAGCCAGGACTTCACGGTGCCTTCCGGCACGCCTTCGCGTTCGGCGATCTCCGGCACGGTGAGGTCGGCCAGGTAGCGGAGCACGACCACGCGCCGCTGCTGCTCGGCCAGGGTCGCCAGGGCGGCGACGACCGCCACGTGCTCCGGCCCGGGCCCGTCGACGGCGAGGTCGGCGCGCCGCTGCCGGCCCAGGAACCGCAGCGCCGACCGGGTACGCCGCCAGCGGCTGAGCGCCAGGTTCCACGCGACCCGGCGGACCCAGCCGACCGGGTCCTCGTACTCGGAAACGGTCCGCCACCGCGCATAGGCCCGGCAGAACGCCTCCTGCACGACGTCATGCGCTTCCTGCCGGTCCCCGAAGTACAGGTAGAGCTGCACGGTCAGGTCGCCGTAGTGCGCGGCGTACAACTCGTCGAAACTCGACGGTGGCGCCACCCCCGGCGGGGCGCCCGCCCTCATCCCTTTGGCTGTCACGACCGTGACACGCCTGTGTCCCCGCGATCGTTGCGCTCGTTCTTCCGTCGATGCATCACCACCGCCGCCTCCCGCAGGCTCGCCAGCACGCCCAGCGTCCCACCCACCGCGGCGGCCCACTGCCAGGCGCCCGCGCCCCCGGCGACCGCGACCCAGTTGACGACCGCGACAGCCCCGCAGAGCACGACCACGAGCCAGGCTCTGCCGAGCGTGATCAATGTGCCGGGAGACGACCGACGAGCGCGGCAGTGAAGGCGCGGACCTGCTCGGTGGTGCTCGGCGGCAGCGGGTACACCAGGACGCCGACGACCAGGTTGTCCACGCGCACGTAGACGTTGTCGCCCGGCGAGTACGCCTCGTCGCCCAGCCCGGCGATCGGCTCCTCCCGGTCGTCCGCCATCAGCGCGCTCGCCGCCGCGGCCGGATCGTCGCCCGTGGTCACCAGGAACGCGACGGACATCTGCGCGGCGTCGACGTAGCCGGTGTCGTCCGGTCGCAGCCACAGGTCGCAGCCCGAGGCGAGCGGGCTCCTGCTCTGCTTGGGCTTGAGCACGTAGTCGACGCCGAGCAGCTCCTCGACCGCCTCGACCGACTCGCACGCGGGAGGCGCCGTGCGGAAGCGCCCGCCGCCGGCGTCGGGCCGCAGCAGCAGCCACGCGGTGACAGCCCCGGCCGCGAGCACGACGACGACGAGCCCAGCGATGAGTACGGGTAGCCGGCGGCGACGGGTGCCGACCGGCGGCGGCGCGAGATCCACGGCCGCAGAGCGTAGAGGATCAGTCGCACTCGCCAGGGGCGGCGCCGCGGGTGACGCGGAGCGTGGCAGCGGTCCGGCCGGGCAGCTCACGCAGGAGCCACACCGGCGGCTGCTGCTCGTCGCGCGGGAAGATGACGATGTTGTCCCGGTCGCGCAGGATGCGGGCGGTCTCCTCGGCGACCAGCTGGGCGTACACGTCGAAGGTGACGCCCCGGTCCAGCTCGGGCTCGGCCGCGGTGGGCAGGCGCCCGATCTCGACGCCGCGGGCGAGCCAGCCGTGGTCCGTGCGCGCCGCCTGCCCGTGGAAGTAGTAGGCACCGGTGACATCGGCGGTCGCCCGGTCGAAGAGGAGCACCTGGTGACCGTCCGGGATGCGGCCGGTGCCCTCGTACGAGCGGCAGTACGGCACCGGGTCCGCCTGCGGGTCGAAGGCCAGCGTGACCGCCGGCTCGCCGCGGGAGAAGGTGCCGAGGCCCGCCGCCCCCACCGCGATGACCAGGACGGCCACGGCGGCGGCGACCGGGTGGCGGCGGCGCCAGCCCAGGACGAGGGCGACGGTCCCGGCGAGGAGGGCGGCGCAACTGGCGGCGAGGGTCCAGCCGCCGTGGCCGAGCAGGAAGGACAGGGCCGCACCCGCGGCGAGCAGCAGGCTGACCGCGTCGGCCACGGCACCCACGGTCACGTGCGGCCAGGCGCGGCGCCGGTCGGTCATGGATCGAAGACTATCAGTCTCCAGTGGACAGCTCGTGGTAGCCGGGGGCGCGGTCCTGTCCCGACAGCTTGGCGATGGCGTCCATGATGTCGTCGGTGGCTTCCCGGCGGGCTCGCGCGGCGGTCGCCGTACCCTGGCTGAAGTGCAGGGGTTCACCGAAGCGGACGGTGACCTTGCCCGGCCGCGGGAGGGGCGCGCCCACCGGCTGCACCTTGTCGGTGCCGAGCACGCCGACCGGCACGACCGGCGCCCCCGAGGCGAGGGCCAGCCACGCCACGCCCGTACGCCCGCGATAGAGCCGCCCGTCCCGCGAGCGCGTGCCCTCCGGGTGGATGCCGAAGGCCCGCCCGTCCCGCAGCACCTCGAGCGCCGTCTCCAACGCCTGCTGCGCCGCGCGGTGGGCGCCGCGCGGGACCGGGATGGCGTCGATGGACAGCAGGCCGGCGCGCAGCAGCCGCCCGAGCGGGCCGGCGCCGGTGAAGTACTCCTCCTTGGCCAGGAACGACACCGGGCGGGGGCTCACCAGCGGCACGAGGAAGCTGTCCAGCGCCGAGATGTGGTTGACGGCGAAGATCACCGGTCCCGTCCGCGGCACGAACGCGCGCCCCTCGACGGTGGGGCGGAACGCCACCCGCGACAACGGCACCAGCCCGGCGCGGACCATGCGCGGAACGATCACGCCGGCTCCCTCGTGTACGCGGTCACGGCCGCCCGCAGCAGCTCCTCGGCGTCGTCGGCGCCGGTGGTCATCTGCAGGCTGCCCCACAACCACAGCTGGGCGATGCCGTGCAGGTTCGCCCACAGCGCCCCGGCCGCGACGACGGACCCCACCCGCTCGACGAGTACGCCGAACAGCGGCTTGCTGGCGGCCCGCAGCTGCTCGTGGTTCCCGCGCAGCAGCTCGTGGCGGAACATCAGCTCGAACATCCCGCGCTGCTCCCGCGCGAACCCGAGGTAGAGCCGCCCGATGTCGAGCAGGTCGCAGTCGCCGGGCAGCCGGGCGACCCGGGCGGTCAGGTCCTCGTAGCCGACCCGGGCGACCGCGGCGAGCAGCTCCCGGTGCGTCGGGAAGTAGCGCCGCGGGGCGCCGTGCGACACCCCGGCCCGGCGGGCGATCTCGCGCAGGGAGAGGGCGCCGCTGCCGCTCTCGGCCACCAGCGCGACCCCGGCGGCGACGAGCCGATCACGCAGGTCGTCGGGCATGGACACTGTCTACCAGGGCGACGTAGACACTGTCTACCCCACGTCAGGCGGTCGCGTGATGGCGGCCCAGGGGCAGCATCAGCGGCTTGCCGGAGGTCGGGTCGTCGATGATGCGGCTCTCCAGGCCGAAGACCGCCCGTACGCAGTCCTCGGTCAGCACCTCCCCCGGCGTGCCCGCCGCGTGCAGCTTGCCGTCCGCCAGCGCGATGAGGTGGTCCGCGTAGCGGGCCGCCAGGTTGAGGTCGTGCAGCACCATGACGATGGTCGTGCCGCGGTCGCGGTTGAGGTCGGTGAGCAGGTCGAGCACCTCGACCTGGTGGCTGACGTCGAGGAAGGTCGTGGGCTCGTCGAGCAGCAGCACGTCGGTCTGCTGGGCCAGGGCCATGGCGATCCAGACGCGCTGGCGCTGGCCGCCGGAGAGCTCGTCGACGGCGCGGTCGGCCAGGTCGGCGGTGTGCGTCGCGTCGAGCGCGGCCGCCACGGCGGCGTCGTCGTCCCTGCTCCAGCGGGCGAGCATGCGCTGGTGCGGGTGGCGGCCGCGGCTGACCAGGTCGGCGACGGTGATGCCCTCCGGGGCGATGGGCGACTGCGGGAGCAGGCCGAGCGTGCGGGCCAGCTCCTTGGGCGGCATCCTGTGCACCTCGCGGCCGTCGAGCAGGACGTGACCCGTACGCGGGGCCAGCAGCCGCGACATCGAGCGCAGCAGCGTGGACTTGCCGCACGCGTTCGCGCCGACGATGGCCGTGATGCGACCGGGCGGCACGACGAGGTCGAGCGACTCGATGACCGCCCGGTCCTTGTAGCCCAGGGTGAGCTGCTCGACGTCGAGGGTGTGCGATGCGGTCACAGCGAGCCTCCGGCCCGGTTCGTGCGGACGATCAGATAGATGAGGTACGGCGCCCCGAGCACCCCGGTGACGACGCCGACCGGGTAGCGGTGGTCGAAGGCGAACTGCCCGACGAAGTCCGCGACGAGCACCAGCAGCGACCCGATGAGGCCGGCGGGCAGGAGCAGCGAGCCGCCGTTGCCGAAGAGGCGGGCGGCGATCGGGCCGGACAGGAACGCGACGAACGCGATCGGGCCGGAAGCCGCCGTGGCGAACGCGATCAGCCCGACGGCGGCGACGATGACGACGAGGCGGGTGCGCTCCATGCGTACGCCCAGAGCGCCGGCGGCGTCGTCGCCCAGCTGCATCATCGTCAGGTCCCGGCCGCGCGCGAGCAGCACCGGGCCGAGCACGAGCAGGGCGATGAGCACGGGCACCACCTCGTGCCAGTTCGCGCCGTTGAGGCTGCCGGTGAGCCAGCGCAGCGCCTGCTGCAGGTCCCATTGCCCGGCGCGGCTCAGCTGGTACGCCGTCACGCTGTCGAGCATCGCCGCAATGCCGATGCCGATCAGCACCAGCCGGGTCCCGGCGACGCCGTCCTTGAACGACAGCACGTACACGATCAGCGCGACGGCGAGCCCGGCGGCGATCGCGAAGGCGGACACCTCGGCGCCGGTCAGCTTGAGCGTCACGATGCCCAGCGTCGCCGCGGCGCTCGCCCCGGACGTGATGCCGATGATGTCCGGGCTGGCCAGGGGGTTGCGCAGCATGGTCTGGAAGGTCACGCCGCCCATGCCGAAGCACAGACCCACGAGCAGGGCCATCGCCGTACGCGGCAGCCGCAGCTCGCCGACCGTGAAGGACGCCCCGGGCACGGTCTCGCCGAGGATCACGTGCCAGATGTCGGCGGGCGGATAGTAGGTCTGCCCGAACATCAGGCTGATCGCGAGCATCGCCACGATGAGCACGCCGAGGACCGTCATCAGCAGGCGCCGGCGCAGCGCCCGGCGGACCCGGCCGCGGGTGACGGCCTGCAGGGTCGTGGTGGTCACAGCTCGCGCACCTTCTGCCTGCGGACGATATAGATGAAGAACGGGGCGCCGATCAGCGCGGTGATGATGCCGACGTCGATCTCGCCGGGGCGCGCGACGATGCGCCCGAGGATGTCGGCGGCGGTCAGCAGCGACGCGCCGACCAGCGCCGAGAAGGGCAGCAGCCAGCGGTGGTCGAGGCCGATGAGCAGCCGGCACACGTGCGGGACGACCAGGCCGACGAAGCCGATCGGCCCGGCGACGGCGGTGGTCGCGCCGCACAGCAGCACCGCGCCGAGCGCCGCGACGGCCCGGGTCAGCGCGACCCGCTCGCCGAGGCCGGCGGCGAGCTCGTCGCCGAGCGCGAGGGAGTTGAGCGGGCGCGCCGCCAGGAAGCTGATCGCGAGGCCCACGGCCAGGAAGGGCAGCACCAGCCGGAGGGTGGCGAAGGTGGCCCCGCCGACGCCGCCGATCTGCCAGGACTGGAAGTTCTCGCCGAGGTCGCCGCGGCCCAGCAACAGGGCGCTGATCAGCGAGGACAGCGCCGCGGAGGTGGCGGCTCCGGCCAGCGCGAGCTTGAGCGGGGTGGCGCCGCCGCGCCCGAGCGAGCCGACCACGTAGACGAAGACGGCGGCGACGGCGGCCCCGCCGATCGCCACCCAGACGTAGCTCGACGGGGTGCTCAGCCCGAACGACGCCATGCCGGTGACCACGGCGAGCGCGGCCCCGGTGTTCACGCCGAGGATGCCCGGGTCGGCGAGGGGGTTGCGGGTCACGCCCTGCATGACGGCGCCGGCCAGGGCGAGCGCGGCCCCGGCGACGACCGCGAGCAGCGTGCGCGGGATGCGTACGGTGACGGCGGCGGTGTTCATCGTCTCGTCGTGACCCTGCAGCGCCCGCAGGATGTCGGTCCAGCCGACCTGCCGCGATCCCACCGCCACGGACGCCAGCGTCAGCGCGACCAGCACGGCGACGGCCAGGACCACCCAGAGGGTACGGACCGGAGCCGGACGCCGCCGCGGGGCAGCATCCGGCTCGGTCGTGGTGACGGGAGTGGTCACTTCACCTTGGCGGCCGCGTCGGCCAGCTGCTTCACGTAGTCCTTGGTGACGTACGGGATGGCGAGCGGGGTCGGGTTCGCCGCCGTGCCCGCCGGGCCGCTGCCGTCGAGCGCGACGACCGCGCCGTTCTTGATGGCCGGCATCTTGGCGAGCAGCGGGTTCGCCTGCAGCGCCGACACCAGCTTGGCGTCGCCGTAGGTCACGATGATGTCGACGTCGTTGAACGTCTCGATCTGCTCGGCGCTGGTGTCGAGGGCGAAGAGCTCGCTGGCCGCGGAGGCCTTCTCGACGCTGGCCGGCTGCTTGAGGCCCAGGTCGGTGAAGAACTGCACCCGGGTGTCCTTGGTCGTGTAGTAGCTGATCTTGCTCAGGTCGGCCGGGTCGATGTGCGTGACGAACATGACCGACTTGCCGGCCAGGCCCGGGTAGGCGGCCACGTCGGCCTTCATCTGCGCCTCGAGGTCGGCGATCAGCTTGTCACCCTCGGCGGACAGGCCGAGCGCCTGGCTCTCCAGCTTGATCGTGTCGCGCCACGCCGTGGCCCACGCGGCCGTCGGGAAGGCGACGGTCGGCGCGATCTTGCTGAGCTTGTCGTAGTCCTCCTGCGTCAGGCCCGAGTAGGCCGCGAGGATGACGTCGGGCTTGGTGTTGGCCACGCCCTCGAAGTCGATGCCGTCGTTCTCGTCGAAGAGCACCGGCGTCGGGCTGCCGAGCTCCTTGAGCTTGTCCGTCACCCAGGGCAGCACCCCGTCGCCGTTGTCGTCGCCGAAGTTCGCGGCGGCCATGCCGACCGGCGTGATGCCGAGCGCCAGCGGCACCTCCTGGTTCGCCCACTGCACGGTGGCGACCCGCTCGGGCTTCTTCTCGATGGTCGTCGTGCCGAGCGCGTGCTTGATCGTCACGGGGAAGGCGGCAGCGGCGGCTCCGCTCGAGACGGCCGCGGGCTCGTCGCTGTCCGACGACCCGCCGCCACAAGCAGCGAGGGCGAGCGCCGCGGCCAGGGCGGCGACTCCCGCCAGGATCCGGTTGGGGCGCATATTGGCGAACTCCACTTCGTGCGCTGTAAGGGATGCCTAACCTAACAGCCTCACGTTTCCCGCACATGATCGACTCCCCCCGTTACAGCCCCGTGACCTGCGCTTCAGCCTCCTCCCAGCCACCGGCGGCAATTGCCGAAGATCGCCGGCGGGCATCATGAGACGGTGGCAGATTCCTTCGCAGCGGTGCGCCCGGGCGAGATCGTGCATGGCACGGTGACGGAGGTGACGCGGTCGGGCGCCGGGGTGGCGCTCGACGGTCACGCCGGCGCTCCGGCCGGCTTCATCGGTTCCCTCGACCTTTCCTGGCGCGGCGCTGAGCCTCCGCAGCGCGGGGACCGCATCCGTGCACAGGTCATTGCCATCGACAGGGACCGGCGACGGGTGCTGCTGTCGCTCGCGGCGACCGAGAACCCCGGCCTCTGGGCCTTCCTCCAGGCACTTCGCCCGGGACAACGCCTGTCCGGCACCGTGGCCGCCGTCGAGCGCTTCGGGGTCTTCGTGATGCTGGACGACGGGCCGCCGCATCCCGCCCTTCCCGGCGTCGGGTTCATCACCATGCCGGAACTGTCGTGGCACAGGTTCGACGATCCGGCCGAGGTGGTGACCGAAGGACAACGCGTCGAATGTGAGTTCCTGCTGGCCGACACGAGCAACGGCGAAGCGCGGCTGTCGCTCCGCGCGACGCAGCACGATCCGTTCCAGCGTTTCGCCACGACGGCGCAGCGCGGCCAGTCCCTTGCGGGACGGGTCACCAAGCTGACGACCTTCGGCGCCTTCGTGCGGGTCCGCGACGACATCGAGGGACTGGTCCCGCAGCGAGATCCGTCCGTGCGGGTCGGCGACGAGGTGGTCGTCACGGTTGTCGAGATCGATCCGGTGGGGCGCCGTCTCGTCCTGTCCCTGTGCCCTTGATCGCAGCGCCGGGTCGTCGAGCTGACGCGGACGCACGCCAAGCTCCGCTGACCGGCCGGCGCCCCGCACTCCCGGGGCACCGGCCTGTGCGGTTTCAGCGCAGCGCGGGCAGGACCTTGGCGCCGAAGGTCTCGATGAAGGGCAGCAGCTCCTGGCCCACGTGGTGCAGGTAGATGCGGTCGAAGCCGAGTGCCTCGTAGGAGCGCAGCCACTCGATGTGCTTGTCGAGGTCCGCGGAGATGTTGACGGTCTCGCGGACCTGCTCGACGGTGACGTGCTCGGAGACGGCGTCGAAGTGCTCGGCGGTCTCGAGGTCCCAGCAGACCGGCGGCGGGAAGATGTTGCTGCGCCACTGCTCGTGGGCGATCCGCTCGGCCTCCTGCTCGGTGGGCGCCCAGCTCAGGTGGACCTGCAGGCAGACCGGGCCCCGGCCGCCGGCGTCGCGGTAGGCGGCGATCATCTCGCGCAGGTGCTCCTCGGGGGCGTTGACCGTGACCAGGCCGTCGGCCCAGCTCGCGCACCAGCGGGCGGTGGCCACGCTGACCGCGGCGCCGATGAGCATCGGTGGGGTCTCGGGGCGGGTCCACAGCCGCGCGCGGTCCACCTTGATCAGGCCGTCCCGGGTGACCTCCTTGCCGTCGAGCAGGTCGCGGATGACGCCGACACTGGCCAGCAGCCGCTCGTTGCGGATCTCCTTGCGCGGCCAGGGCTCGCCCGTGATGTGCTCGTTGCTGTACTCGCCGCTGCCCAGCGCCGCCCAGAACCGGCCCGGGAACATGCTGCCCAGCGTGCCGATGGCCTGGGCGATGATCGCCGGGTGGTAGCGCTGGCCGGGCGCGTTGACCACGCCGAAGGACAGGTTGGTGGCCTGCAGCGCGGCGCCCAGCCACGACCAGGCGAAGGCGGACTGTCCCTGCCGCTCGCTCCACGGCGAGAAGTGGTCCGAGCACATGGCGGCGTCGAAGCCCGCGCGCTCGGCCGCGATCACCGCGGTCAGGAGGTCGGCGGGCGGGATCTGCTCGTGCGAACAGTGAAGGCCGTAGTCCGTCATGGCCGCACTACCTACCCCGCTCGTGCGGGACACAACCTGAGTCCTACCTTGGAGGCATGATCCGGTGGACGTACGCGGTCACGTCCGGCGCCGAGGACTTCTGGGCGCGGTGCGGCGGCCCTTGGCTCAGGACGGACGGCCCGGGCCCGGCCCACCCCGAGCTGTGCGTGGACGACGTGGCAGCGTTCGAGCAGCATCTTCGGCAACGTGGCGGCGATCCGGCGCGGGCCGAGGTGGTCGCCCGCCACGGTGACCGGCTGGAGCTGCGGTCACCCGGCGGCTTCCCGTTCACGGTCGTGCCCTGGACGGGCGGGCATCCGCCGCCCGAGCGCCGGACCAGCCTTGTCGACCAGGTCTGCCTGGACATCTCCCCCGGCGCGTACGACACCGAGGTCGCCTTCTGGGCCGCGCTCACCGGCTGGGAGCTGCGGGCCTTCCCCCCGGAGTTCCACCGCCTCGTCCGGCCGCCGGGCCTGCCGGTGCACCTTCTCCTGCAGCGTACGGACGGCGAGCAGCCGCCCTCCGCCCACCTCGACCTCGCGTGCACCGACGTGGCAGCCGAACGCGCGCGGCACGAGTCGCTGGGCGCCACCTTCGTCGCCGAGTTCCCGGAGTGGACCGTCATGCGCGACCCGGCCGGCGGCGTCTACTGTCTGACCCACCGTCAACCCGCGTGAGAGGGACGAGCCGTGGCCGACGCGCTGTACCTGGACTGTGACACCGGAGTCGACGACGCGATCGCGATCGCCCTGCTGCTCGCCAGTCCCGAGGTGGACCTCGTCGGCATCGGCACGGTCAGCGGGAACACCGGCGCGGCGCAGGCCGCCCGCAACACGCTCGATCTGCTCGCGCTGGGCGGGCGGCCCGGCGTACCCGTCGCGGTCGGGGCGGCCCACCCGCTGGCCGGCGCCTTCGCCGGGGGCGCGACCAGCGTCCACGGCGGGAACGGCATCCACGGCGTGGAGCTGCCGCGCTCGGCGGCCGACCCGATCCCGTCCGACGCCGCCGAGCTGCTGCTGGCCATCGCCCGCGCCCGCCCCGGCGAGCTGCGCATCCTGGCCACCGGGCCGCTCACCAACCTGGCGATCGCCCTGCGCCGCGAGCCGCGCCTGCCCGCCCTGGTACGCGACGTCACCGTCATGGGCGGCGCCGTGCGCGCACCGGGCAACATCACCGGCCGCGCCGAGGCCAACATCCACAACGACCCCGAGGCCGCTGCCGAGGTCCTCGCCGCCCCGTGGCCGGTCACGCTGGTGCCCCTCGACGTCACCATGAACCACTGCTTCGACGCCGCCGACCGCGAGACCCTCCTGACCTCGACCGCGCCCCTGGCCCCGGTGCTGGGCGAGATGCTGACCGGCTACTACGACTTCTACGAGCCCCAGTTCGGCGAGCGCCGCGTCCCGCTGCACGACCCGCTCGCGGCGGCCGTCCTCACGGGCGCGCTGACCCCCGCCGAGGCCCCGCTGCTCGGCCTGCGCGTCGACCTCGGCGACCACCGGGGCCGGCTGACCGAGGACCCGGCCGTCGAGCAGAAGACCCGCGTCGTCCTCACCCTCACCGCCCCCGGCGCCCCCGTCATCCGCACGCTGGTCGGCGGCTAGCCCTTCCGGCCGCTCCCCCAGCCACTCCCCTCCCGCCGCTCCCCTCAGCCACTGTCCTCCAGCCAGGCTCCTCCGGCCGCTCTCTTATGGCCGTCGCGCGAGCGAGTGGTGGCCAGCCCTCGCAGCCGGCCCTCGCGCTCGCCCCTTGCGGTCGCCGCGCAGGCGGTGGCGCCCAGCACCAGACCAGCCTCCGCAGTCGCCGCGCAGGCGGATCGCGGTCAGCACCCCCCCGGCCGGCCTCCGCGGTCACCGGGCAGGCGGATCGCGGTCAGCACTCCCCGGCCGGCCTCCGCGGTCACCGAGCAGGCGGTAGCGCCCAGCACTTCCCGGCCGGCCTCCGCAGTCGCCGGGCAGGCGGGTGGCGGTCAGCTTCTGCGGTCGCCGAGGAGGCGGGTGGCGAGGACGGCGGCCTGGGTGCGGCGTTCGAGGCCCAGCTTCGCGAGCAGGCTGGAGACGTAGTTCTTGACCGTCTTCTCGGCGAGAAACATCTTGCCGGCGATCTCGCGGTTGGTGAGGCCCTCGGCGACGTACTCGAGGATGCGCCGCTCCTGGTCGGTCAGCGACGCCAGCTCGCGGGGCTGCTCGACGCCGTTGCGGATGCGCTCGAGGACGCGCTGGGTGACGGCCGGGTCGAGCAGCGACTGCCCGGCGGCGACCCGGCGGACGGCGTCGACCAGGTCGGTGCCGCGGATCTGCTTGAGCACGTAGCCCGCCGCCCCGGCCATGATCGCGGCGAAGAGCGCCTCGTCGTCCTCGTACGACGTGAGGATCAGGCCCTGGATCGACGAGTCCACCGCCCGCACGTCGCGGCACACGTCGATGCCGTTGCCGTCGGGCAGCCGCGCGTCGAGGACCGCCACGTCGGGGCGCAGCGCCGGGATGCGGCGGGCGGCCTCCTGCGCCGAGCCCGACTCCCCCACCACCTCGATGTCGCCGGCGGCGTGCAGCAGGTCGGCGAGGCCCCGGCGGACCACCTCGTGGTCGTCGAGCAGGAAGACACGAATCACCCCTCTTTCTTACCCAAGTCCGAAGGCGCGCGCCCAGGGCCGAAAGTCCTGTCGCCTTCTGACATCTGTCATGCGTGGTTACCGTCATCTGTCATGAGACGCTTCTGTGCGCTCCTCATCTGTCTGGTTCTCGTGCCGGCGCCCGCCCTGGCGGCCCCGGACCCGCTGCTCGGCTACGCGCGGGACACCTGGCGCTCCCTCGCCGCGATGACCGACCCGCGGACCGGGCTCGTGGCCGACTCGATCGACAGCGCGCTCACCACGCGCGCCGACTACACGTCGCCCACGAACATCGGCGGGTACCTGTGGTCGGCCGTCGTCGCCTCCCGGCTCGGCATCATCTCCCGCGCGGAGGCCCGATCCCGGGTGGTGCGGACCCTGGACACCCTGGCCACGATGCCGCGTCACGCGGTGTCGGGCATGTTCTACAACTGGTACGACCCGGCGACCGGCGCCGTCTCGGCCCGGGACTTCCCGTTCCTGTCGAGTGTGGACAACGGCTGGCTGGCGGCGGCGCTGCACGTGGTCAAGGGCACCATGCCCGGGCTGCCGGTGGACCGGGTGCTCGCCCCGATGGACTTCGGCTTCTTCCACGACCCGGAGCGGGGGCTGATCCGGGGCGGCTTCTGGGAGGCCCCGCCGCCGGTGGACTGCTCGGTGCCGCAGGACGGGGTGTGGTTCACCTGCAACCACTACGACATCACGGTGACCGAGCCGCGCATCGCCACGTACCTGGGGATCGCCGCCGGGCAGATCCCGCCGGACGCGTACTTCGCCACCATGCGCACCCTGCCGGACACCTGTGACTACGCGTGGCAGGAGATGCGGCCGACGGGCTTCACGGTGACGCACCTGGGCCGCAGCGTGTTCGAGGGCTCGTACCGCTACCGCGGGATCACGTTCGTGCCGAGCTGGGGCGGGGACATGTTCGAGGCGCTGATGCCGGACCTGTTCGTGCCCGAGGCCGCGTGGGGACCGCGCTCGTGGGGGCGCAACCATCCGGCCACGGTGGCGGCGCAGATCGAGCACGGCCTGCACGACGCCGGGTACGGCTACTGGGGCTTCTCGCCCGCCGCGGACCCGGCCGGCGGCTACGCGGTGTGGGGCGTCGACGCGATGGGCATGGACACGAACGGCTACCCGTCGGACGCGCAGGCGACCCGCTACGACGCCGGCTTCGAGGGCTGCCGCGAGCCCGGCCCCGCCCCGGACTACGGCGACGGCGTGGTGACCCCGCACGCGGCGTTCCTGGCCCTCCCGTACGCCCGCGGGCCGGTCCTGGCGAACCTGGCCGCCCTGCGCCGCGACTTCGCCGTCTACGGCCCGGGCGGCTTCGCCGACGCCGTGAACGTGGGCACCGGCCAGGTCGCCCGGCGCCACCTGTCGCTCGACCAGTCCATGATCATGGGCGCGCTGGGCAACGAGCTCGCCGGGGATGTCCTCAAGCGGGCCTTCGTCACGCCGGCCTTCGAGCGCCGCATCCGCCCGCTGCTCGCCCGGGAGGAGTTCAACGTCCCTGTCCAGCGCCTCCCGCAGCTCGGCCGGCCATGATCGCGGCCGCGGCCGCGGCCATCCGGATCACGGCGGGGCGGGCCGGCGCGGGTCATCAGCGGGCCGTCGTGAAGTCCAGGATCGCGCCGGCCAGGGAGGGGACGATCACCGGGTTGAGCGCGTGGCCCATGCCCGGGATCGTCACCAGCCGGGCACCGGGAATCGCGGCCGCCAGGCGCTCGGCGTGCGGGGGCGGGTTGACCGGATCCTGCGGCGCGTCGATGACCAGCGCGGGGATGGCGACCCCGGCCAGCTCCGCGCCGCGCTCGAGCCCCTCCTGGGAGGCCAGCGCGTGGGCGGCGGCGTTGTCGTGCCGGCCGGCGTGGGCGATCGCACGCTCCTCCCACCGCCGGAACTCCTCCTCCGGGAACGGCAGCGCGTCGCCGTTGAGCAGCCGCCAGTGCCGCACGCGCCAGTCGAGCTCGGCGGCCTCGTCGCGCTCGCCGTCCAGCTCCGCCCAGAGCGCGAGCAGCCGCGGATCGACCGGCGGCAGATCGTCCTGCCCCGGGCCCGCCAACCCGGAGCCCAGGGCCGTGGTGTTCAGCATGGTCGCGGTGCGCACCCGCGTGGGATGGTCGAGCAGGAGCAGCTGCACGAGCACCCCGCCCATGGACATGCCGACGACGTGCGCACTGTCGATCCCGTACGCGTCCAGCACCGCCACCGCGTCGCCCGCGAGGTCCGCGATCGCGTACGGATGCTCCTCGTAGGCCCACGCCGATCGTCCCGTGTCGCGATGGTCGTAGCGGATGACCCGGTGCCGCGCCGCGAGCCGGGCGACGAGGTCGTCCGGCCAGGTGAGCCCCGGCGCGTTGGCCCCCATGACCAGCAGCAGGGCCGGGGCGGCCGGGTCCCCCGACTCCTCGGTCCACAGGGCGACGCCGGGCTGAACCTCCACGAAGCGTTCCATCGCTGGAATCTAACGGACCTCTATGACACTTTCCGGGTGCCGGCGCGGCGCGGGCGGCAGCGGCGCGTCGCCCTCGGCATAGCCCGTGCGCACCACCACATAGGGCTCGCCGACGTCGGCGAGCAGCCCGGTGAGCAGGTGCCGGGACCACTCGACCTCGATGCTGTCGCTGATCGGGTCGGTGGCGAGCCCGTCGGCGGTCGCGGTGAGCAGCACCGCCGACAGCGCCTCGCCGCCGCGCAGGAAGTCGCCCGCCCGGTCGGTGGTGCCGAAGAGCAGCAGGTAGGCCGAGCCCGCGTCGTGCCCGTGCCCGGCCTCCAGCCCCGCGTCGCCGTCGGGGGCGAAGTCGCGCACGGGGACGCGGCGCAGCGCCGGGCGGACGGCGGTGCCGGCCGGGATGCCGTCGCCGGCGGCCCCGGGCCGGTGGGTCCACCGGGCCAGCTCGCCGCGGTAGTCGTCGTCGAGCCGCTCCGCCTCCCCGGCCAGGTCGGTCGAGACGGCGAGCAGGGGCACCTGGTCGCCGCGCACGTGGTGCAGATAGGCGCCCTCCGCCTCGGCCGCCCGCCGCAGCGCGGTGACCTGGTCGTCGGTGACGGGCCGGTCCGCGTAAGCCCGCCGGTCGGAGCGCCGGCGCCCGACGGCCTCGAGCAGCCGCACGGCGCCGGGGTCGGCCGGCCGCGCCCCGGTGAACGTGATCCGGGCGAGCAGGTCGGGCACGCCCGGATCGGGAAGCCGCTCCACCGTGGCCAGCCATCCGGCGGCGGCCAGGGCCACGCGGGCGTGGTGCAGGGCGGCGCCACAGCTGAGCAGCAGGAGGCGGCCGTCGGGGTCGGTGGCGGTGAGGGCGCGCTCGCGGTCGGCCCACAGCAGCATGGTGTCGCCGTCGATCCGCCAGCGCCACGGCTGGGTGTTGAAGACCGAGGGGGCGCGCAGGGCGGTCCGGGCCGCCGCGGCGAGGGCATCGGACGGGTTCGTCATGCCTCCACGGTCGCGCGCCGGCTGCTCGCCCGACAGGGACCAAAGTCCCTATCGCAGGGGCACGCGCCAGGTTATGGCGGTGCCGCCGCCGGGGGCCGGCGCGATCTCGAAGCTGCCGCCCAGGTCGGCGGCGCGCTCGCCCATGTTGACCAGGCCGCCGCGGGCGGCCGCCGGGTCCGTGCCGACCCCGTCGTCCTCGACGCGGATGCTGACCTCCTCCGCCGCGGCGTGCACCGACACGCGTACGGCCTTGGCGTGCGCGTGCCGCGCGGCGTTGGACAGCGCCTCGCGAACGACCGCCAGCAGCTCGGGCACCACGTCGTCGGGCACCACGCTGTCGACGGGCCCGGTGACGTCGAGCACAGGGCGGAAGCCCAGCGCGCCCGCCGCCGCCTCGGCCGCCTCGAGCAGCTCCGCGCGCAGCGACGCCCCGGCGGGCGCCCGCAGCTCGAAGATCGACCGGCGGATGTCGCGGATCGTCGCGTCGAGGTCGTCGACGGCCGCGTCGATCCGGGCCGCCGCCTCGGGCCGCAGCGCGTGCGGGGACAGCGCCTGCAGCTGCATCCCCGTCGCGAACAGCCGCTGGATCACGACGTCGTGCAGGTCCCGCGCGATCCGCTCGCGGTCCTCCAGAACCACCAGCAGCTCCCGTTCCTCCTGGGCCCGCGCCCGCTCCAGCGCGAGCGCTGCCTGCCCCGCGAAGCTCTCCAGCAGCGCCGCCTCGTCGTCCCCGCCGCCGGCGGCTCCTGCGACGATCAACACACCCTGCGACCCGGTGAGCGGTGCCGCGAGCGCAGGACCATCCGGTACGGCCGCCGGCCACTCCGCCGCGTCCCGCAGGCACGCCCCGGGCTGTTGCAACGCCTCCACGTCCACGGGCAGCACGCGCCCCGCGAGGCTCTGCGCGCCGTCCGCGACCTCGACGGTCCACCGCCCGTCGCCGTCGCCGGCGGCCAGCAGCACCAGCACCAGGTCCGCTCCGGCGATCTCCCGGGCGCGGCGGGCGACGAGCTCGAGGGCCTCCTGGCGGCGTACGGGACCGAGCAGCACCGACGTGATCTCCGCCGCGGCAGCCAGCCAGCGCTCCCGGCGCTTGGCGAGCGCGAACAGCCGCGCGTTGTCGATGGCCACGCCCGCCGCCGCGGCGAGGGCCACCACGATCTCCTCGTCGTCCTCGGTGAACTGGTCGGCGCCCTGCTTCTCCGCCAGGTACAGGTTGCCGAAGATCTGCTCCCGCGTCCGGACGGGCACGCCCAGGAAGCTGTGCATCGGCGGGTGGTGCGGCGGGAAACCGTACGAGTGGGGGTGCCGGGTGATGTCGGGCAGCCGCACCGGGTGGGGATCGGTGATGAGCACCCCCAGCACGCCCCGCCCGTGGGGCAGATCACCGATCTTCGCGTGCGCCTCGGGATCGATGCCGTGCGTCACGAAGTCGGACAGCCGCTGCCGGTCGGGCGCCAGCACCCCGAGCGCGCCGTAACGGGCCCCGGCCAGCGCGCAGGCCGCCTGCACGATGCGCTCCAGCGTGCTGCGCAGATCGAGGTCGGTGCCGATCCCGACGACGGCGTCCAGCAGCGCCCGCAGCCGCTCCCGGCTGGCCACCACGTCCCCGACCCGGTCCAGCATCTCCTGCAGCAGCTCGTCCAGGCGCACCCGGGAGAGCGGCCCGAGTCCCAGCGACGGCGGCTCGTTCATGCCGCCATGGTAGGGCCTCTTCCGGACGCGACCGCCGGGCCGCGGCCGGCGATCCCGTCGGAGACAGGCCCCTATCCGTGTCCGGGCCCGGAGCGGACTTCCTGGTGGTGCTCGGCGAGGGCGGCGTCCATGCCGGCGAGGAAGCGGCGGACCGTGTCCAGCTCGGCGTCGGTGAAATCCGCCATCACGGCGTCCGTACGCCCCCCGAGCGGCCCGAAGAAGTCCTGCGCCAGCGCCATGCCGGGCTCGCCGTAGCGCAGGTGCACGACCCGCCGGTCCGCGCTCTCCCGGCTGCGCCGCAGGTGGCCGGCCCGTTCGAGGCGGTCGATCGCGGCGGTCGTCGCGCCGGAGGAGAGGCCGAGCTCCTCGCCCAGCCGGCCGGGGGTCAGCGGCGCCCCGCGCCCCTCGGCGTGCATGACCGCGATCAGCGCCTGCAGGTCCGTGTGGTGCAGGCCGTGCCGGTGGGCGAAGGCCTGGCCGACATGCTGCGCCCGCACACTGTACGTCCGCAGCAGCGTGACGATCTCCTCGCGGAGCACGTCCCGCTCCGACTCCCGTGGCCGATACACGTACCCCAGTGTTGCAGACCGTCGCCGCATGACCGAGAATCTTTACTGTCGAGATACTTTGCCATCGAGAGGAAGCTCGTGCTGCGCACCCTCACCGGACGCCTGACGGCCTGGCTGGTCCTGCTCGTGGCCCTCGCCGCCGCCGGAGCGGTCATCGCCCTGGCCGGCTCCGTCCGGACGTCGAACGACCCGACCGCCACCCTGCCCGAGGGCGCGGAGTCCACGCGTGTGGCCGCCCTGCTGCGCCAGCTGCCGTCCGGCGAGGACACGTCGGCGCTCATCGTCTACAGCCGCGGCGGCCCGCGGCTCACGCCGGCCGATCAGGCGAAGATCAGCGCGGACGCCACGGCTGTCCGGGCGGCCTCGCCCGCGATCTACGCCGAGGACCGCACCGCCGCCCTGCTGGCCGTCACGCTGCCGGCCGACCTGTCCGCCGACGAGCTCATCGCCCGGGTCACGGGTCTGCGGGCCGTCGCCGGCGCGGACCTGCCCGACGGGCTGACGGCCCAGGTCACCGGGGGCGCCGGGTTCGCCGCCGACATCGCGGACAGCTTCACGGGTGCGAACACGACTCTGCTCGTCGTCACGGTCGTCGTGGTCGCGGTGCTGCTGCTGGTGACGTACCGGAGCCCGGTCTTGTGGCTTGTGCCCCTCGCCGTGGTCGGCGTCGCCGATCAGGTCAGCAGCAAGCTGGTCGCCCTGCTGTCGCGGCACACCGGCCTGACCGTCGGCGACTCCACAGTGGGCATCGTCACGGTGCTCGTGTTCGGGGCGGGCACGGATTACGCCCTGCTGCTCATCTCCCGCTATCGTGAGGAGCTGCACCAGCACGAGGACCGGCGCGAGGCCATGCGGCGCGCCCTGCGCGGGGCGGGCCCGGCCGTGGTCGCGAGCGCGGCCACCGTGGTGCTGAGCCTGCTCACGCTGCTGCTCGCGAGCCTCGGCGACACCGTGGCACTCGGCGTGACCGCGGCCCTGGGCATCGGCGTCGCGGCCCTGTTCGCGCTGGCGGTCCTGCCGCCGGCCCTGGTGGTGTGCGGGCGCGGCCTGTTCTGGCCCTTCGTGCCCCGGGTCGGCGACACGCTCCGCCACGGCGTGTGGTCCCGGGTCGGTCACGCGGTCGCCCGCCGCCCGGGGCTGGTCACCGTCCTGTCCGTCGCGGTGCTGGCCGGGCTCGCCGCCGGCATCCCGGGCACCCGGCTCGGCCTGTCGCAGACCGAGCAGTTCCGGGTGGAGGCCGAGTCCGTCGCGGGCCTCGAGACGCTGAGCCGCTCCTTCCCCGCGGGCGCCGCCGACCCCGCCGTCATCGTCGCGAACCCCGCACAGGCGGACCAGGTCCTCGCCGCCGTCACCGCCACTCCCGGCGTCGCGCAGGCGCGCATCACGTCACCCGCGCAGGCCGGGCCGGTGGTCCGGATCGACGCCACGCTCACGGCAGCGCCGGACACGGACGAGAGCTACACCACCATCCGTACGCTGCGCAGCGCCGTCCACGCCGTCCCCGGCGCCGGCGCCCTCGTGGGCGGCAGCGTCGCCACGGCCCTCGACGACCGCGACGCCTCCCGCCGCGACCTCCGGGTGATCGTCCCGGTGATCCTGCTCGTGGTGCTCCTCGTCCTGGCCGTCCTGCTGCGCGCCGCCGTCGCCGCCCTCGTGCTCATCGCCACGGTGATCGCCAGCTTCGCCGCGGCCCTCGGTGCCGGCTCCCTGCTCTTCCGCGTGGCGCTCGGCTATCCGGCCCTCGACAACCAGGTCCCCCTGTACGCCTTCCTCTTCCTCGTCGCCCTCGGCGTCGACTACAACATCTTCCTCGTCACCCGTGCCCGCGAGGAGGCCGCGCACCGGGGCACCCGCGACGGCACGGTCCACGCCCTCGCCGCCACCGGGGCCGTCATCACCAGCGCGGGCATCCTGCTCGCCGCGGTCTTCGCCGTTCTGGGCGTGCTTCCGGTGATCACTCTCACGCAGATCGGCGTCATTGTCGGCGTAGGTGTTCTGCTCGACACGCTGCTGGTCCGTACCGTTCTCGTGCCGGCCCTGGCAACATTGCTCGGAGATCGTTTCTGGTGGCCTTCGCGCCCGGCCCGGACGTCCGTTTCGCCCCTGGATGAAGAAAAAATCGGGGCGCCGGTGAACCCCGGACATCATCCGTTCGGATGACCCCCGCCGTTCGGGACCGGCGGCATATTTCTTCTTTAAATAGTCCCTAAGAATGCCTCAAGAATCTGGCGCTCATTAGTGCTTCCGGCCCGCGCCCCTTACCGTCACAAAGCCAGCTCATAAGGGGACCGGAAACGGCGTCGGCACACCGCAAAACGGTGACTGACGATGAGCGAGAGACTACAGAAGAGGTACCACCCATGCGAAGGTCGTCCTACCGCCGGGCCGCTACCCGTCGCGGTCTTGACCGTCGTCTCATCGCCGCGGCAGCGGTGCTCCTCGCCGCCGGCAGCGTCGTCGGCATCACCCAGATCTCCAACGCCGACGAGACCGACGTCGCGGCCTGCGCCACCACCGCCGCCGACACGTCCGCGCCCAAGAGCAGCGGGGCGGCGACCGATCCGAAGGTCGGCACCTACACCGACAAGGACGGCGACGTCCAGCACAAGGGCGACGGCCAGCTCGCCAAGGGCGAGAAGGCGCCCGAGGCGAAGCCGGTCGCCGAGTGCAAGGACGGCGACACGGTCAAGAAGACCGTCAACGGCCTGGAGATTCTCACCAACACGTGCGACGACAGCGACCTCGACCCGCACGACGGGTTCCAGATCGGCAACCGGTGCGTCTCCACCGAGTTCGGTGAGGTCGGCGAGGCCGCCAAGAACCCGACGCTGCTCATCACCGAGTTCCCCGAGCAGGTCAAGGCGGGCGAGCCGTTCACCCTCAAGGTGAGCACCCGCAACCTCGTTCGCGACCGGTTCCTCGCGGCCGGCCAGGGCGGCTACTACGTGGAAAGCTCGGTGCTGACCGCCGAGGGCCTGGTCCGCGGCCACTTCCACACGGCGTGCCGGATGCTGCAGAGCACCGACGAGGCGCCCGACCCGTCGCCGGTGCCGGCGTTCTTCGTCGCCACCGAGGACAACAAGGGCGGCGCGCAGCCGGACACCGTGACGATCCAGGTGCCGGGGCTGCCGCAGGAGGGGCTCGCACAGTGCGCGTCGTGGGCCGGTGACGGCTCGCACCGGGTGCCGATGATGCAGCGCGCCAACCAGACCCCGGGCATCGACGCGGTCCGCGTCCGGGTCACCGCCGCCGACGGCGACGACGACAACGGCGGCAACGGCGGCGACCAGGGCGACGGCGGCAATGGCGGCGACCAGGGCAATGGTGGCAACGGCGACCAGGGCAATGGCGGCAACCAGGGCGACGGCGACAACGGCCAGGACGACGGCCAGGGCGACGGCGACAACGGTCAGGGCAACGGCGACGGCCAGGGCGACGGTGACAACAACGGGGGCGACCAGGGCACCGGCGGTGACAACGGCGACGGCGGTGACAACGGCGACGGTCAGGGCAACGGCGGCAACGGCGGTGACCAGGGCGACGACGGTGACCAGCCGGAGCCCGGTGCCACGACGCCGAACACCGAGACGGGCACCACTCCCCCGAAGAGCCCGACCGTGACCATCCCCGCGTCCCCGAAGCCCGGCAAGACGACGAAGCCGACGCAGGGCGACAGCAGCTCGGACGGCAAGGACGCCTCGGGCAACAGCAACGACGACGCCAAGGGCTCGGGTTCCGACTCCTCCTCCGACTCCGGTTCCTCCTCCGACACCTCCGGTTCTTCCTCCGACTCTGACTCCTCTGACTCTTCCGGCTCCGACTCCTCCGGCTCGGACTCCAGCGGGGACTCGTCGGAGGACACCGAGTCCGGGACCTCGACCGGCAAGGCCACGCCGAAGGCCAGCAAGTCGACGCAGGCCGTGGCGGCCACGGACGACGAGGACACCGGCGCCCCCGACGCGGGCCAGGACGCCCAGGCAGCCACGGACGCCGAGGTGGCCCAGGACCTGCCCGCCTCGGACAACAAGCTCGCCCTCACCGGCGCCAACGTGATGGCGATCAGCCTGGGCGGCGCCGTCCTGATCCTGGGCGGCGCACTCGCCCTCGGCATCACCCGGCGCCGCCGCGCCGGAGCCGAGGACTGACAAGCACCTCCACCGCGCCCCGGGTTGTCAGCCTGACAGCCCGGGGTGCCGTCGTCCATCCTCCAAAGTAGGTGCTCATCCACCCTCCAGGGTAGGTAGTCAGCGCCGGGCGGAGCGGATAGGTTCTTGCGCCATGGAGGTCTTCGATCAACTCGCCGAGCTCTACCAGGGCGAGCACAGCCACAATCCGTTCCAGGCGGCCCTCACCGAGCGCGTCGCCGCCCTCGTCCCCGCCGCGTCCACGATCCTCGACCTGGGCTGCGGCACCGGCGTGCCCACGGCGCAGATCCTCACCGCCGCCGGCCACAAGGTCCTCGGCGTCGACGTCTCCGAGGGCATGCTGCGCCTCGCGCGCGAGCAGGTCCCGGAGGCGGAGTTCCGCCACGCCGACCTGCGCGACCTCCCGGCCGACCTCGGCCCCTTCGGCGCGATCACGGCCTTCTTCTCCCTCCTCATGCTCAGCCGCGCCGAGATCGAGGCCACCCTCGAGCGCGCCGCCTCCTGGCTCACCCCGGGCGGCCACCTCGCCCTCGGCATGGTCGAGCTCGACGCCGACAGCCTCCCGGTCGAGTTCCTCGGCGTCCCGGTCAAGGTCTCGGGCTACCCGCAAGACGCCCTCGCCGCCCGCCTCACCGCCGCCGGCTTCGACATCACCACCATCGAAACGGTCGACTTCACCCCGGCCGCCGGCCCACCCGAGCGCCAGATCTTCGCCCTGGCCCAGCTCCCCGCCTGACGCCCCCGCCCCGCCCCCTCTCGCCGCAGGTCGCCAACGGCTGGGCCGGTGTCGCCCGCAAGCCCTGACGCGGCCCGCTCCACACCTACCCACCTGACGCGCCCACCCAGCCACCAGCTCGACGGGGACGAGGGGTTGTTCGCATCCCCGCCCATCGACACCGCCTCCGCCACCCACCACCGTCCAGCCGCCCTTCTCCCAGCCCATCGACACCGCCCTCGCCACCTCCCACCACCGTCCAGCCGCCGTTCCCCCTGCCCATCGACACCGCCCTCGCCACCCACCAGCACCGACCAGCCGCCCCACCCATCGCGACACACCACACAGCGAGCGGTGATCACCTGGATTAGGCTTCCGTGACCATGAGGGCTCTTGTGGTTCGCGGTGGCTGGGACGGGCACGAGCCCGAGGCCTGCACCGAGCTGTTCCTCCCGTTCCTGCGCGAGCACGGCTTCACCGTCCGCACGGCGGAATCCCTCGACGCCTACGACGACGCGGCGGCGCTCGCCGAGGCCGACCTGATCGTGCACTGCTGGACCAACGGGGGCCTCACCGAGCGACAGGAGCACAACCTCGTCGACCGGGTCCGCGCGGGCGCCGGGCTCGCGGGCTGGCACGGCGGCATCCTGGCCTTCGGCTACGAAGCGCCCCAATACCAGTTCATGGTCGGCGGGCGTTTCGTGTGCCACCCGGGCGGCTTCGTCGACTACGACGTCACCGTCAGCGCCGACCACCCGATCGTGCGCGACATCACCGAGTTCTCCGTGCACACCGAGCAGTACTTCTGCCATGTCGACCCCACGCTGGAGGTCCTCGCCACAACCACCTTCACCGGCGACCACGAAGCCCCGGAAACGGCCGGCGCGGTGATGCCGGTCGTGTGGGTGCGCCGCTTCGGCCGCGGCCGCGTCTTCGTCTCCACGCTCGGCCACAGCCCGGCCGACCTCACCATCCCCCCGACCCGCACCATCACCGAACGCGGCCTCCTCTGGGCCGCCGCCGCCCTCTGACCGCCTACGCCACCCACCTCACCACCACCGAACGCCACAGGACCGACGCTCCCGCCACCGCCTGTCCACGAGCCCCACGCGGCCACCAGCCCCAGCCCATCGGCACGCACGCCCCTCCAAGTCCGCCCGCCCCTCCAACTGCGCGCCCCTAACTCCGCGTGCTCCCTAACTCCGTGCCCTCTAACTCCGCGCGCCCGCCAACTCCGCGCCCACTTGCGTCCGCACGCCTCCCCACTCTGCGCTCCCGCCAACTCCGCCCCCTGACTGCGCGCGCCTCCCAACTCCGGCCCTCCGACTACGCGCAGCCGTCTGCTCCGCGCGACCGCTGGCAAACGACCATCAAGCCATGCGCCCGCACCACCCAACAGCGAGCCCCACGCCACCACCGGCCGATCCGCGCGCCCGCCTCGCGCGTTCACACTTGTGACGGTCGCCGCCGACCCGAAATGACGGCGCCGGACGCACTGTTGGCGACGACATGACGACTGTTGGTTTCATCGGAAGCGGTCACATCGGCAGCACGGTTGCCCGGCTCGCGGTCGCCGCCGGCTACGACGTGGTGGTGAGCAACTCGCGCGGCCCGGAGACGCTCGCGGATCTCGTGGCCGAACTCGGCCCGCACGCCCGGGCGGCCACGGCTGCCGACGCGGCCGAAGCCGGCGAACTCGTGGTGCTCAGCGTGCCCTACAAGGCGTTCCGGAGTCTGCCGACCGAGCAGCTCGCCGGCAAGGTGGTCCTCGACACGAACAACTTCTACCCGGCCCGCGACGGCGCCGTCCCCGAGCTCTCCGACGGCACGGTCACCCACACCGAGTTCGAGCAGCGCACCCTCCGTACGGCGCGGCTCGTCAAGGTGTTCAACAACATCTTCTACGCCCACCTCGCCTCGCTCGCCCGCCCCGCCGGAGCGCCCGACCGCAGCGCCCTCCCCGTGGCCGCCGACGACGACGAGGCGAAGAAGACCGCGGCGGCGTTCCTCGACGCGATCGGCTACGACACCGTGGACGCGGGTTCCCTCGCCGACAGCTGGCGCCAGGAGCCGGGCCAGCCGGCCTACGGTCCGCCCTACGGCTCGTTCGACGACCCGAAGGGCACGCCGGCCGGCGTCGACAAGGTCCGTGCGGCACTCGAAGCCGCCACTCGATGACACACAAGTCCGTGACAGGGCGCACACCCGCGCGGTGACGGACGGCGGCCCGCCGGTCGAGTCCGGCGGGCCGCACACGTCACAACTGCAGTGAACCGCGCATCACCAGGCGACGACGCCCTGGTTGCTCGGCTGCAACGTACCGATCTGCAGCGACGCCATCGTGATGTCACTGCGCTCCGGCGCCGGGAACCCGACCAGCTTCGCGTACGGACCGTCCGTGGACGCCTGCAGGTTGAAGCGCAGCGAGTTGCCCGCGCCGCACGTCGTGTCGCCCTTGTCGCAGACGGTCCACTTGATCCCCTGCCAGGCGGTCGTGCCCTTGCGCAGGAGGATCGGCGCGGCCTTGCCGGGCTGGTTCACATTCTTCACCGGTACGTCCACCACTTCGGCCGCCGCATTGGTCAAGGAGATCGCGGCGCGCCCCTCGACCCGGCACGTCGACGACGACGTATTGGTGACCGTGACGAGCGCCATCCGGGTCGCGCCGGACGTGCGCTGGTCCTGCGCGGTGATGTCGACGCTCACGTCGTCGTTCGTACAGGCGGGCACCTTCTTCCCCGCGACGGCGTCGCCCGCCGGCGCGGCAGGAGCGCCGGTCGTGTCGTCGGCCGCGTCCTCCGCGTCTCCGGCCGTGTCTCCGCCCGCCTCGTCGCCCGCGGTGTCTTCGCTCGCCTCGGCATCCCCACCGGCGGCGGCCGAGGCGGAGGGCGTCGCGGCGGCGTTCGTCACCGGTTCCGCCGACGACGAGCACGCCTGCTGGCTGAGCGCCGCGCCCAGGGCAGCCGTGGCGAACAGCGCAAGGCGCGGGGTACGGGTACGCATCAGTCGACTCCCCATCTCGTACGTGTGCTTGTCCTCCTCGACGGTGCCCGCTCCCCGCCGCGCCGTCTCGCAGACGGGCCTCGGGTGGCACGAATGCGCGATACGCCATGATCTCGACCGGCGGTGCTGTGGTCCCCGTCACTTCCGGAATGCATGACGCGTCATGTAGGTTGTGAGGCACGTACATGACACATCATCTAGAAGGACGGGGTGGAGATCATGCAGTTCGGTGTCTTCACGGTCAGCGACATCACCACCGATCCCACGACGGGCAAGACGCCGTCCGAGGCTTCGCGCATCGACGCGGTCGTCACGATCGCCAAGAAGGTCGAGGAGGTCGGCCTCGACGTCTTCGCGCTCGGCGAGCACCACAACCCGCCGTTCTTCTCCTCCTCGCCCACCACGACGCTCGCCTACATCGCGGCGCAGACCGAGAAGCTGCTGCTCAGCACGTCCACGACGCTCATCACCACGAACGACCCGGTGAAGATCGCCGAGGACTACGCGATGCTGCAGCACCTCTCCAAGGGTCGCGTCGACCTGATGATGGGCCGCGGCAACACCGGCCCGGTCTACCCGTGGTTCGGCAAGGACATCCGCGCCGGCATCCCGCTCGCCATCGAGAACTACGCCCTGCTGCACAAGCTCTGGCGCGAGGACGTCGTCGACTGGAAGGGCCGCTTCCGCACTCCGCTGCAGGGCTTCACCTCGACCCCGCGCCCGCTCGACGGCGTGCCGCCGTTCGTGTGGCACGGCTCGATCCGCAGCCCCGAGATCGCCGAGCAGGCCGCGTTCTACGGTGACGGCTTCTTCCACAACCACATCTTCTGGCCGAAGGAGCACACCCAGCGCATGGTGGAGCTGTACCGCACGCGGTTCGCCCACTACGGCCACGGCGACCCCGACCAGGCCATCGTCGGCCTCGGCGGTCAGGTGTTCATCCGCAAGAACAGCCAGGACGCCGTCAAGGAGTTCCGGCCGTACTTCGACAACGCCCCCGTCTACGGCCACGGCCCCTCGCTCGAGGACTTCAGCCGGGAGACGCCGCTCACGGTCGGCAGCCCCCAGCAGATCATCGACCGTACGCTCGGCTTCCGCGACTACGTCGGCGACTACCAGCGCCAGATGTTCCTCATCGACCACGCCGGCCTGCCGCTGAAGACGGTCCTCGAGCAGCTGGACATCCTGGGCGAGGAGGTCGTCCCGGTGCTCCGCAAGGAGTTCGCCGCCCTCAAGCCGGCCCACGTCCCGGACGCCCCGACCCACGCCAGCCTGGTCGCCAAGGCCGGCGGCGAGAAGGACGCCACCGTCTACGCCGCCGCCGACGACGTGACCGGCCAGGTCCGCGACGAGGCGCCCGCCGCCCTCTGACCTACCACCCGGTGACCCAGCACCGGGGTGACCCAGCACCCGGGTGGCCAACCACTGGGGTAGCCAATACCCGGCGACCGTCAACCGCCCCCGGCGATCCGCCGGGGGCACCGCAGCGGTCACCCACCGAAGCGGCCGTCCCCCACCGGGCAGCGGCTGAGCACCTGCCTCGGCACCGTGCCCAGCCGGCGCCCGGTGTCCCGCCCGATGCGCACGGCACGTGGCCATACGCTCCAAACCCGGATCGCGGCAGACGACAAGGCACGCGCTCAGGTCGCGCATGCACGCCCTCACGAGGCGCAAGTACGCGCTCACGTGGCACACGCACGCGCTTCAGGTGACGCACGCACGCGCTTCAGGCGGCACACGCACGCGCTTCAGGTGACGCACGCACGCGGCAGACGCACGCGCTCTCGAGGCGCAAGGCAGCATGAGGAGCCGAGATGACCGACACACGCTGGCTGGCCGACGACGAGCAGCGGGCCTGGCGGGCGTACCTGCGCATGCAGGCCCGCCTGACCACCGAGCTGAACCGGCAGTTGCAGGCCACCTCGCAGCTGTCGCTGGCCGACTACGACGTCCTGGTCAAGCTGAGCGACACCCCGAGCGGCCGCCTCCGCCCCTACGAGCTCCAGCGCGAACTCGACTGGGAACAGAGCCGCCTCTCCCACCACCTCAGCCGCATGCAACGCCGAGGCCTCGTCCGCCGCGAGGAGTGCGACGACGACGGCCGCGGCGCGTACATCGTCCTTACCGAAACCGGCCGCGAAGCCCTCACCGCGGCCGCACCCGGTCACGTCGGCGCCGTCCGCAACCTGTTCTTCGACGCCCTCCAACCCGGCGACGCCGAGGTCCTGCACCGCCTCACCACCCAGATCCTCAACCGCCTCGACGGACCCTCCTGACCGCGACAAGCCGCCCGCCCCCGTGCCCGCTGGCGTCCGCGCCCCGCACCCGTCGCCGCCCCGCCCCAGTCGCCCCTGCTCCGCTCCGCGCTCGGCCTCGCGCCCGTCGCCCACCCTGGCGCTTCGCTGCCCTGATCCGCGCCCATCACACGCCCTGGTCCAGCGCGCCCGTCCCCGCGTCCGTCGCCTGCTCCAGTTCTGTGCCGCTCGAACCCCGCGCCTCTCGCCTGTCCTGGCGGTCTACTGCTCTGCGAGATCCGTCCGTACTCCAACCGCGTCAGTTCTGAGCTCCTCGATCCGTCCGGACACCGGGCAGTTTCGTCCGGTGTCGCGCGGGTAGGCGGCAACGATCTGACCGTACGAGACGCCGGAGGAACCATGACGGACAGCGATGTGGAGCGTGGCGCGGCCGAGGACGGCTACGGCGTCCCGGTGACGCCCACCGATGTCGAGGCGAGCCGCACCCCGCCGAGCAAGACCGCCGGTGCGCCGGACCGCGACGACAGTTCGGCGGACCGCGACGACGAGCAGTCCGCAGACCAGCCGCAGGGTTCCTGATGGGCATGCTCACACGCTCCCTGTGGCAGGGCGCCGTTGCGGGAGTCACCGGCGCCCTGGTCATGGCAGTGACCGAGAAGCTGGAGCAGAGCCGCACCGGCCGGCCCGGCTCCTACGTCCCCGCGCGAGTGCTCGAACGGCTCGCCGGCCGCCCCGAGCACCCCGGCAAGCAGCCGGACTCGTGGAACTGGGCCATGCACACCGGCCAGGCGGCCGCGGTCGGCGTCGTCCGCGGTCTGATGGCCAACGCCGGCCTCCGCGGCCCGTGGGCGTCGGCGATGTTCACGGTGGTCCGGCTGACCAGCGACCAGATCCTGGAGAACGCCACCGGCGTAGGCGCGCCGCCCTGGACCTGGCCCCGCCGCGAACTCGCGGTCGACCTGCTGCACAAGACGGTGTACGGCTTCACGACCGGCGCCGTCGCCGACGCCCTGGCCGCACGTTCTGGCCCCGGCCCCGGCCAACAGCACGCCGCCAAGGCGCCGGGCAGACATTCGGACGTCGGCCCCATCCCCCGTCGACGCTCACTGTCGCGCTGACGCCTCCGGACCCACCGTCAACTCACTGCCGCCGACAAACCCTCCGTCGCGCCGGCGCCCTGGGAGCCCTGGCCACGCACTCCTCGACACGGGATTCCCACGCGCGGCATGGGAGCCCTACGCGCAGGGAAGGCGTCCAACACCAACGACTCGGCGACGCTCCGATGGCGCACCGGTTGTTGCGGTCCCGGCTCCGCACGTTTTCTCAAAGTCCCGGCCACGCAGCCTGCTCGCCCATGGCTGACCGAGCCCAGACATCGCGCCCTGCCGCTGCCGTCCCGGGTCACCGCCACGGGACGGCGGCGCGCGGCACGTCGCTGGCCAGATAGGCCGCGATGGCGGCGGCCGAGCGGCGGCCCGACGTCGTCAGCACGTTGTGGGCGGCGCCGGGGATGGTGACCTCGATCCCCCCGCTGAGCTCGGCGGCCTGCACGCGCCAGCGCAGCGGCGCCACCGGGTCCAGCGAGCCGCCCAGCACCAGCGGCCGCACCCGCAGCCGGCACAGGTCCTCCTCGATCGCGTTGCGCACCGAGTGCCCCACCGTGGCCAGCACCCGCCACGGCCGGGCGTCGACGATGTCGCGTATCAGGACCGGCGCCTGCCACGGCTGCTCCACGAACAGATCACCCGACCACCTTCCGATCAGCGCCCGGCGGCTTCGGGCGGCGGGATCGGTCGTCGGGCTCGCGAGGACGAGCCCGGCGACCAGCCCGGGACGGTCGACGGCGACGCGCGCGGCGACCTCCGCCCCGAAGGAGTGTCCGGCCAGGCACACCGGCCCGAGAGCCCGGGCCTCGAGCCAGGCGGCGAGGCACGCAGCGTGCTCACTAACGTCGTACGCCCGGCGGGGCTTGCTGCTCCGCCCGAACCCGGGCAGGTCCGGCACCAGCACCGGGTGCCGCGCCGCGAGCTGCCGCGCCGTGGGCATCAGATAGCGGTGCGACACCGCCAGCCCGTGCACGAACACCACCGGCATCCCCGGCGCGGCCGTGCTTGCCATGTCGTACAGGCGCAAGCCCCCGACCTCGGTCCACGAACTGCGGAATTCTGTCACGCCCGCCGTCTTACCCCGTCCGGACGCGCCCGCACCTGCCGCCCGCGTCCGAGGGTCCACGTCAGCAGGCCGAGAGCACGCAGCATCGACCGGCAACACTCGCCAGCTCGGCCGAGCGGCTCACCGCCGAGCACTATGGCGGTCAGCCGTATTACGAGCCGTCGCACCACGGATTTCACGCCGGGGGCCGGGCCGACCCCCGTGCGGCCCGGTCCCCGGCGAGCTGTGACCCCGCCTCGCGAGGCTGCGGGAAAGCCGGCACGCCCTCCTTGTCCGCCAGCGCGACCGGATGGCGGCGGCTCTACCAGGCCCAGGCTTCCGGGCCGGGCCCGCCGGCGCCTATCGGCGGGAAGATCGCATCGAGCTCGCGCAGCACCTCGTCGCCGAGCCTGGTCGTCAGGGCCTCCAGCGGCACGTCGAGCTGCTCGGGGGTGCGGGGGCCGATCACCGGCGCCGTCACCCCCGGCCGGGACAGCAGCCAGGCGAGGGCCACCGTGGCCGGCGCCAGGCCCAGGCCGGCGCACAACTTCTCGTACCGTTCCAGCGCCGCGCGGTGCGGCTCGACCCTCTCCGGGGCGTGCATCAGAGTGCGTACCCCCTGCTGATCTCGTTGTTTCCGCAGGGCCCCGGAGAGCGCACCGAAGTGCAGCGGCGAGTAGGCCAGGATCCCGATCCCCAGGGCGCGGGCCGAGGGCAGCACCTCCAGCTCCACGTGCCGGGTGAGCAGGTTGTACTTGGCCTGTTCCGACACGAGGCCGAGATAATGGCGCGCATCCGCGGCCGCCTGCGCCCGGGCCAGGTGCCAGCCCGCGAAGTTCGACGAGCCCGCGTAGCGGATCTTGCCCTGGACGGTGAGGGTTTCCATGGCCTGCCAGATCTCCTCCCACGGGGTCTCCCGCTGGATGTGGTGCATCTGGAACAGGTCGATCCAGTCGGTGCGCAGGCGCCGCAGGGATGCCTCGCACGACGCGATGATGTGACGCGCGGACAGGCCGCCGTCGTTGGGCCAGTCGCTCATCGGCGCGTACACCTTCGTCGCGAGCACGATCTTGTCGCGTGCGCCGGAGTTCGCGAACCAGCTGCCGATGAACTGCTCGCTCATCCCGTCGCCGTCGCGGCTGCCGTACATGTTGGCGGTGTCCACGAAGTTGACGCCCGCTCCGAGGGCCCGGTCGAGGATCGCGTGGCTCTCCTGCTCGCCGATCTGCCAGGCGAAGTTCATAGTGCCCAGACAGATCCGGGAGACCCGCAGGCCGGTACGCCCCAGGGCGGTGTAGTCCATGCCCGGCACCATAGGCACGTCCGGACGGTGGCTCCGAAGCGTTCGACCGTGCTCGAATGTCGGCATGCTCCGCTTCGAGTTCACCGCGGCGGATCTCGCCGGAGTCCGCTTCGCCCACTCCCCCATGGCCGAGGTCGTCGCGAGCGCTGTCGCGCTGCGCCGGTCCTCCCGTTTCGAGATGTACGCGACGTGGCGTGCGGAGGTCTCCGCACGGCTGGACGGCCGGCGCTTGAGCAGTTTCGACGCGCTCGTCCGCGGTCCGCACCGGCATGTCCCGGACTTTCTGACGCCGGTGCCGACGGTGGTCCGGCCCCGGCTGCGCGACGAGCTCGCCGTGGTGGCCGCGACCCCGCTCGACCGGGTCGCCGCAGAGGTAGCAGAGGCGTGGGACGGGGCGTCGGCGCCGCCGGCAGTCGCGCGTTTCGCCCGTGACCCGCGCGGTGCGCTGGACGCCCTGATCGGGGAGATCAGGGAGTACTTCGCCGTGGCGCTGGCTCCTTACTGGCCACGGCTCCGCGCCGTGGCGGAGGCCGACATCGCACGGCGTGGCCGGGCGGCGGCGGAACAAGGCTCCCGTGCCATCGTCGCAGCGCTGCACCCCGGTGTGAGGTGGGACGGTGAGGCCCTGACGGTGGATTACGGGCCGCAGCACCACGGCGACTTCACCGCCGGGGACCTGCACTTCACCCTGGTGCCATCGGCATTCACCGGGCCCAAGGTCCTTTCGCTGGCCCGGCCGGACACGGGCCGGGCGCTGTTCTATCCGCCCTACGGCTTCGGCGCGGTCTGGACGGCACCTGCCGTCTCGCCGCGGCTCGGAGCCTTGCTCGGTCCCACGCGCGCGGCTGTGCTCTCGCTCGTCGGTGCGCCGCACAGCACCGGCGAGGTGGCCGACGCCCTGGCGCTCGCTCCGGCGACCGCGTCGCACCACCTCACCATCCTGCGGGATGCGGGCCTGGTCACCGCCTACCGCACCGGCCGCCGCCTGCTGTACGAACGCACGCCGCTCGGCGACGACCTGAGCAGCCGTTCCGGCGCCTGACCCGCCTCCCGTACCTCTCGATCGGTGCTGCGGTGAGCTGCGCAGCGAGGGCCGGCGGTGGCAGCGACGGACCCCTCCGTTGCCACCGCCGGTGTTCCCTGTGCACCACGTGACGCTCGCACCGGCGACCGTGGCGATGCGCTGCACAGCTCGGGCGAAGCCGGTGATCAGCCGAGCTGCTGACCCACGAACTCCGTGGCGTCGTCCGCGAACTTGGCATAGTCCAGGTGCGCCGCCAGACTCGTCCCGCCCTGGCAGAACTGGTCGTTGCGGTTGCAGAAGGACTGCGTCCGGTCCGCGAACGTGTCGAGCCTGCCGGCGCCGCGCGAGAAAATGCCGTTGCGCGTGCCGGTGCCGGCATTGAAGGACTCGCCCGCGGTGAAGGTCGGATCGCCGAACAGCAGAACCGCCGCCACCCGGTCGCTCAGCTCCGCCGGGATCGCCGCCTGGCCGGTCGCCCGGCCCCGCACCGAGCTGCCGACCAGGGCGTCGCCGACCACGTTGGCGCCCTGGGAGTAGCCCATCAGCACGAACTTCGTGTCCTCGCACTCCGCGGCCGTGTCCGCGATGTCCCCGGCGAGCGCTTGCACGCCCTGGCGCACGCTCGCCGTGTAGTTGAAGTTCGCGGGGTAGTCCACGGCCGTCGTCCGCACCGTCTGGGGCAGATCCTGGGTGAGCTGCCGGGCCAGCGGGGTGAGCAGCACCCCGAGGCCGGGCCGTTCGGTCGTGCCACGGGCCCCGATGACCTCCACGTCGGGGCAGGCGTTCGCCGGTGCCTGAGCGGCGAAGGTGAGCGGTGCGACCGCGAGCCCGGCCGCACCGACCACGCTCGCCGCCGTGATGGAGAGAACTGTCCGTAACCGCATTTCCGTCATCCCTTCTACGCGGAAACTTCGTGCACTTGATACGCACAAAGCACCGCCGGACGACGTGTCCTGCTTGTTTGTTCACATCATCGAACCAAGCGATGATCCTCTCCGTACCGGTCGGCCGGTCAGACATCGAAATCAACCACTACATTGGGTGACATCGGGAGGGCTTGACAGGTCAGCACGAAACCCGCATCGATCTCGGCCGGCTCCAGGGCAAAGTTGCGCCGCATCCGCACCTCGCCCTCGGTGACCCGCGCCCGGCACGTCCCGCACACGCCGCCCTTGCACGCGAACGGAAGGTCCGGCCGCGACCGCTGCACCCCATCCAGAACCGACAAGCCCGCCGGTACGAGCGCGGTGGTGCTGCGGCCGTCGAGCATGACTGTGACCTTCCGGCCCTCCGCGTCGCCTGCGGAGTCCTGGTCCCGCACCGGTTCGGGCGGCGCCTCGTCGACCCAGAACAGCTCCCGATGGATGCGCTCCGCCGCCACGCCGTGCTCACCCAGCACACCGGTGGCCGCGGTGACCATTCCGTACGGACCGCAGAGCCACCAATGGTCCACGCGCGGCACATCGAGGAGCAGGGGCAGCAGCAGGCGCAGCTTGCCGGCGTCCAAGCGGCCGGTCAGCAGGTCGGTCTCCCGAGCCTCCCGCGACAACAGGTGCACCAGCTCCACCCGTGACGGCCAGGAGTCCTTGAGGTCGGCCAACTCCTCGGCGAACATCACCGTGTCGGCGCGCCGGTTGCCGTACAGGATGACGACTCGCGTGCCGCCCGCCTGCAGGAGCGACGCTGCGATCGACAGCACGGGCGTGATGCCGGAGCCCGCCGCGATGAGCACATGCTCCCCGGCGACCCCGAGCTGGGGCGTGAACGTGCCGGTGGGTGGCGCCACTTCGACCACGTCGCCGGGCCGCACGTCGTGTACCAGCCAGGACGAGACCAGACCGCCGGGCACCTCCCGCACCCCGATCCGCGGCCTGCTGCCGGCGGGGGCGCAGATCGAATAGGTACGGCGTTCGTCCCGGCCCGCGCCGGTGTGCCGCACCGTCAGCGCCTGCCCCGGCCGGAACGTGAACCGATCCACCAGCTCCGGCGGCACGTCGAACGACAAGGCCACCGCATCGGCGCACAGCCGGTCCACGGCCGCGACCCGCAGGGGATGGAACTCCCGTTTGCCGCCGTCCGTCACGTCAGATCTCCTTCACGTGCTCAAACGGCTCACGGCACGCGTGGCACCGGTGCAGGGAGCGGCACGCGGTCGCTCCGAACGCCGACAGCTGCTCGGTGTCCGGGTGGCCACAGCGGGGACAGCGCACCGCCGTGCGTATCGGATGGAGGGTGAGCGGGACCGGCCCGGACGCCCGCCGCGGCACCGGGCCTGGTGGGGAAATCCCGGCCGCGGCGAGTTTCTCCCGGCCGGTAGGGGTGATCCAGTCGGTGGTCCACGCGGGGCTGAGAGCCACGCGCACCTCGACCTGGCGGTACCCGGCCGCCCGCAATGCGGAGCCGAGATCGTCGCGGATCGTCCGCAGCGCCGGGCATCCCGAGTAGGTCGGCGTGATCGTGACGACGACGCGCCCGTCGCGCTCGTCCACGTCGCGCAGGATGCCCAGGTCGGCGAGGGTCAGCAGCGGCAGCTCAGGATCCTGGACCTCGGCGGCCACCATGGCAGCGGTCACCACACACCGCCGGGAGTCGCCCGGGCGACGCTCTGCAACTCGTCGAGGATGCTGGTGAGTGCCGCCGTGTGCCGGCCTTCCCGCCCCGCGCAGACTCCGGGCGCAAGCTCCGCCGACGCCGTCAGAGTGGCGGCCTCCAGCACTTGCGACCACACCGTCGCGAATTCCGTGCGCAGCTCAGAGGGATCGACACCGAGACCCGCCTCGGCCATGCCGCGCTCGATCGGGTGGACCGCGAACAGCTCTCCCGCCTGCGCGGCGATGTCCGCCACCGCCGCCAGCATGCGCTGGTGGGACAGGTCGGTGCCGTCGCCGAGCCGGACGACCCAGCGGGCCGCGTAGTCACGGTGATAGGTGACTTCCTTGACTCCCTTCGTCGCGATCGCCGCGAGCACCGGGTCGCCGGACGCGCTCAGCCTGTCCAACAGAGCGAGCCGCCACGTGGCGAAGGCGAGCAGGCGCGCCATCAGATGGGCGAAGTCCCCGTCGGCCGGCTCGGTCAGGCAGACGTTGCGGAACTCGGCCGGCTCACGCCCGTACGCCAGGGTGTCCTCGTCGCCTCCCGCACCTTCGACCTCCGCAGCTCTCCCCAGCAACAGTCGCGCCTGCCCGAGCAGGTCGAGGGCGATGTTGGCCAGCGCCAGCTCGTCCTCGATCTCGGGCGCCCGGGTGACCCACTCCTGCAGCCGGTGCGACATGATCAAGGCGTCGTCGCCGAGCATCAGGCAGTAAGCCGCCAGCGCCGCACGGTCGGCCCCGCCGGGCACCGCGGTCGGCACCCCGGCGAGCGGGTCGGTGAAGCCCGTCCCGTACGCCCAGCGGGCATCGTCCTCGTGATCGGTCAGCGCGTCGTAGGCGCTGCCGGGCTCGTCTGGCATCGGGTCGTCACCTCAGATGTGCGGCACGGAGCCGGGGATCGTGTAGTGGGTCGGATGGCGGTAGACCTTGTCGCCGCTCGGCTCGAAGAAGGCGTCCTTCTCGGCCGGCGCGGAAGCCACCACGTCGTCGGAGCGGACGACCCAGATGCTGACCCCCTCGTTGCGACGCGTGTAGAGGTCGCGGGCGTGGTGCAGGGCCATGTCATGGTCGGCGGCGCGCAGCGAACCGACGTGCACGTGGTTGAGACCCCGCTTGGCCCGCACGAACACCTCGAACAGCGGCCACTCGTGCCGGCTCGGCTCGCTCATGCCGCCGCGTCCCGCGGGTGTTGGCGCTTGGCGGCGTGGGCGGCGGCGGCCTCACGGACCCAGGCGCCCTCCTCGTCGGCCTGCCGGCGGCGGGCGATCCGGCGGGCGTTGCACGGGCCGTCCCCGGAGATGACCCGCGTCAGCTCGGACCAGTCGGGCTCGCCGAAGTCGTAGTGGCCGCGGCCGGAGTTCCAGGTCAGCGCGGGGTCCGGCAGTGTCACACCGATCGCCTCGGCCTGCGGGACGGTCATGTCGACGAAGCGCTGACGCAGCTCGTCGTTGCTGTGCCGCTTGATCTTCCAGGCCATGGACTGCGCGGAGTTGGGCGAGCGATCGTCGGGCGGCCCGAACATCATCAGCGACGGACACCACCACCGATTCACGGCATCCTGGACCATGTCACGCTGCTGGGTCGTGCCGCCCATCATGGTCAGCAGCAGCTCGTAGCCCTGCCGCTGGTGGAACGACTCCTCCTTGCAGATGCGGATCATCGCCCGCCCGTACGGGCCGTAGGAGCTGCGGCACAGCGGCACCTGGTTGCAGATCGCGGCGCCGTCCACCAGCCAGCCGATGACGCCCACGTCGGCGAAGGACAGCGTCGGGTAGTTGAAGATCGACGAGTACTTCTGCCGGCCCTCGATGAGGCGCCGGGTCAGGTCGGCGCGGTCGGCGCCGAGCGTCTCGGCGGCCGAGTAGAGGTAGAGCCCGTGGCCCGCCTCGTCCTGCACCTTGGCGAGAAGGATCGCCTTGCGCCGCAGCGTCGGCGCGCGGGTGATCCACTCGCCCTCCGGCTGCATCCCGATGATCTCCGAGTGGGCGTGCTGCGCGATCTGCCGGATCATCGTCTTGCGATAGCCCTCCGGCATCCAGTCCCGCGGCTCGACCCGCTGATCCCGCTCGATGGTCCGGGCGAAGATCCGCTCGTTCTCACCGGGCTCCGCCTCGGTTGTCATCGGGCGACCTCCCGTCGCGACTCGAGCGTCACGAACCGCCCTGTCACGAAGGCCGCATCGGTCAGCGACGCGGTTGCCGCCGGGTTGGCGGGGGTGCCGTGCAGGTCACCGAAGGCCGCCGTCTGGTTCACGAAGACGCCGCCGGTGAAGTTCTCCGCCAGGTGCACACCGGCGTCCAACGCGGCCTCCCGGGCCGCAGCCAGGACCTCCTCCGACGTCGAGTGCACCGAGGCTGTCAGGGCGCCGTGCTGGCGGATCGTCGACGTGAGAAGACGCAGGCTGTGCGCCGTGTCCGCACTGGTGATCACAAATGAGATCGGGCCGAACCACTCTCGCGTGTAGACCTTCTCGTCCTCGGCGTCGAGCCGGGCGATCAGCGGCGTGCGGATGATCGCCCCGGGAAACTGCTCGTCGGTGATCGTGGCGGAGGGGTGCAGCACGCCGGGAAGTGTGCCGGCCTCCGTCAGGCGGGCGAGCACGCCGTCGTTGACGATCGCGCCGAGCGTGCCGGCCGCCCGCTTCGGGTCGCCGAGCAGCTTGTCGAGGGCCGCGCCCAGGTCGGCTGCGAATTGTGCGGGGCTCTTCTGCCCCTCGTCGGTGCCGATGCCCCCGGTAGGCACGAGAAGGTTCTGCGGAGTCGTGCACATCTGGCCGCTGTAGAGCGACAGGGAGAAGGCCAGGTTGCGCATCAGGCCCCTGTAGTCGGCGGTCGAGTCCAGCACCACCGTGTTGAGGCCGGCCTTCTCCGCATACACCACCGCCTGCCGGGCGTTGGCCTCCAGCCAGGATCCGAACTCGCTGGACCCGGTGAAGTCGACGATCCGGACCTCCGGCCGCGTCGCGAGCTCGGCGGCGATGCCGTCACCGCGCTCCTCGACTGCCAGTCCTACCAGGTGCGGATCCAGGCCGGCCTCCGCCAGGACCTCCCGCGCCACCTGCACGGTGATGGCGAGCGGCAGCACCGCCCCCGGATGCGGCTTGACGATCACCGGGTTGCCGGCGACCAGGCTCGCAAACAAGCCCGGATAGCTGTTCCAGGTCGGGAACGTGGTGCACCCGATCACCAGACCAATGCCGCGCCCTGCGACCGTGCTGGTGCGCTCGAGGACGGGCGGCTCGCCGGACCGCTGCGGCTTGCTCCAGGTTGAGCGTGCCGGAATGCGGGTGGTCTCGGCGAGCGTGACCGCGACTGCCTCCAGGCCACGGTCCTGCGCGTGCGCGCCGCCGGCCTGGAACGCCATGACGAAGGCTTGGCCGGTGGTGTGCTGCACCGCATGGGCGATCTCGAAGATGCGGCCGTTGAGCCGGGTCAGGATCTCGGCGGCGACCCCGGCCCGCCCGTGCGGCCCGGCGTCACGCCAGGCCCGGACCCCGGCGGTCGCGGCCGCGAGCAGGGCGGCGGGCTCGCCCTTGGGATAGGCGATGTCCAGCTCGACCCCGTACGGCGAGCGCTCCGTCGACACGCTCGTCGTCGCGCCCGGCACCTCGATCGGGAACGGACGGCCGAGCAGGTCTCGGAAGGCCCGCTCCCCGGCCGGGGCGGCGTCCTCGCCGTACACACTCTTGCTCGGCGACTCGGGGAAGGCGGACCAGAAGTCGCGGGCGCCGGTGGCCCGGATCGCGCGGTCCAGCAGCTCACGGTGGCGCTCGTAGAACTCGGCGGGGGTTGTCAC
This sequence comes from Actinoplanes oryzae, assembly GCF_030757795.1. GTDB lineage: Bacteria > Actinomycetota > Actinomycetes > Mycobacteriales > Micromonosporaceae > Actinoplanes. The sequence goes on along the minus strand of NZ_JAUQWH010000032.1, from coordinate 6,693 downwards.
CAGCGCTCCTTTGCGATGGGCTGTACGTATTTCCTACCGTCCGGTCGGTCGGTAAATCAAGACGCTTCGGGGAATGTGCAGGATCTGAGGGAGGGATGGATGGGTGCACCGGCAGCGGCCCTCCCGACCGGCTGGGACGGGTCGTCGATGGCCGCCGTCTACGATGCGATCATGACCGGCGAGCATGACGCGGGCGGCGGGTGGCCGCGGTGAGCACCGCGCCCCGGGCTCGGCGGGGGCGTCCTGGGCACGACCTCGAGGCCGTGCTCGCCGCCGCGGTCGCGCTCTTCAACGCCCAGGGTTACGACGCCGCGAGCATGGACGACGTGGCCCGGCGCCTGAACATCACCAAATCCAGCCTCTATCACCACGTGCGCGGCAAGGAGGAGCTGCTGCGCCTCGCGGTGAGCCATGCCCTGGACGGTCTCGACGCAGCGATGGCCGAGGTGCGGGCATTGGTCGGGCTGAGCGCCCTCGACCGGCTCGAGACACTGATCCGGCTCAGCGTCCTGGTGCTGGCCGATCGCCTGCCCTACGTGACACTGCTGCTGCGCGTTCGGGGCAACAGTGAGGTGGAGCTCGCGGCGCTGGCCCGCCGGCGCGCCTTCGACCACGAGGTGACCGAGCTGGTCAAGGCGGCTCAGGCCGAGGGCGGCGTCCGCCCGGACGTGGATCCGGCCACGGCCGCCCGGCTGCTTTTCGGCATGGTCAACTCTCTGGCCGAGTGGTACGAGCCCGGGCGAGGCAACGCCACCGCCATCGCCGACGCGGTCACCGCGATGGCTTTCGACGGTCTCCGCACGGGCCGCCCCGCCACCGCGGAGGTGGCCGGAGCCATCGACGACGAGACGCAGCGCGCCGGCCACTGAACGGGCCGGGATCCGCCCCGAGCTCACGAGGCTGCCGTCTCGTCGAGCACCCTGGTCATCACCTCGGCAAATCGGGCCGGCTCCTCGAACATCACCCGGTGACCGGCTCCGGGAACCGTGGTCAGCTGCTTGGCCGGCGCCTGCAGGATCCGGTACCAGTCGGCGAACAAGCCCGTCATGCTGCGCATCTCTTCGCCTCCCTGGACGAAGTACACCGGCACGCCGAGGCGAGGAACGTCCCGTCTCAGGTCGATGTCCTGCATCCGTGGATACAGCGCATCCCAGGTGTCGAGGAGCGTGGACAGGGTGTGCACCTTCTGCAGCAGCGAATACTCCGGCACGTCGATCACGAAGCCCGCGTCCCGCTGGGCATAGACCTGCCGCTGGTAAAGCATGATCGGCTCGTAGTCGTAGACGTCGTGGTAGGGCGGTGGACCCTGCCGCGCCACCCGGCCGGCCACGTCGTCACGGCCGGTGCTCCGAGCCCAGGCGAGCAGGTCGGCGTACGCGATCCGGTCGGTCTCGGGCAGGTCGACCGCCTGGCCCGTGCCGACGTAGGCGCGGAATCTGTCGGGGTGCCGCTGCACGGCAAGGACGCTCACGACCGAGCCACCGGAGTGGCCGACCAGGACGATCTTGTCCTCGGCGAAGCGGCGGCGCAACTCGTCCGTCACCGCCAGCACGTCCGCCACCTCGGTGTCCACCGTCGGTCCCGGGTGAGCGTCCAGGGCAGCAGAGGATGCCCCGCCACCCCGCCGGTCCATGGTGGCGACGACGAAGCGCTGCTCGAGGGCCGCGAGGCTCTTCCGGACGGCTCCCGTCTCCGAGCCGCCCGGTGGCCCGGGCACGATCAGCAGCACGGGCAGGTCAGGGCTCGCACCACGGAGCAGGACACCGATCCGATAGCCGTTCGCATCCACCGTGGTGAGCTGGGCCACTCCCCCGGCTATGGACGGGGTGCTCGGCGGGACGACGGTGGCCACCGTCAGGGTGAGTGTGCCGATCGAGAGGGCGGCGGCCGTGATCTGGCGGAGCCGCGCCGCGATGCCCGTTGGCCTGCTCTTCCGCGCCCATGCAGCACCGTAGGCAGCAGCCAGGGCCATCGGCACCACCGACAGGAGCAGGTGCATGCCCCGGCCGCTGAGGAGGGCGATCAGGCCGAAGGCGCTGGCATGAGGGGCATCCACCGAGGGTCCGCGAGCCCGGATGCGGATGATCTCGACCGCCGTCCAGAAGAGGAGCGGCGCTGCGACAAGCGCCCACCCGGACCGCGACATCAGGCCGGCCAGCCCGCCCACGACGATGCTGAGCAGGACGGACAGCACGGCTTGCGACCCGGTCATCGGGCCGCGGGGCATGCTGATTCCCATCACGATGCCCCCTGCTGCGGCGAGGACGACGACTGCGATTGCTCGTTTCATGGCGGCCATCCTGACGCGGCGCCGGCGATCCGGCACCGGACCAAAGATGGTGTGCCGTACCTACTTTGGAGGGTGTCCGGCTCCGGCCCGGCGCCCTAGTCTCGGCGGCATGAACGGCTTGCTCTTCGCGCTTCTCGTGCCCAAGCCGCCGGGCAGCCGGCGCGCGGTGCTGCGTGACCGGCTGGCCGACGCCCTCGTCGTGTTCCTTGCCCTCCTCTACGGCGCTGTGACGGTGCCACTGGGCGATGCCATGTCTCCGTCGGCCTTCCTGCCATGGCCGGTGGACGTGGCGATCGGCACCGCCTGTTGCCTGGCGCTGGTGGCCCGGCGCCGGTGGCCCGTGGCCGTGGCCTCGTTACTTGTCCCGGTCAGCGCGGTGTCGGTGATGGCGTGCGGCGCCGCGACGCTGGCGCTCTTCACCGTCGCGATCCGGTGCCGCACCAGAGTCGCCACGGCGCTGTTCCTGTTCTTCGTCGCGACCGGGCCGCTCTACCACGAGCTGCACGAGGCATCGGCGTTCCCGATCTGGGTCGATCTGATCGCCCGAATCGTCACGGGCACGGCAGCGCTCGGCTGGGGCAAGTTCATCGGGGCCTACCGCAGATTGGTGCACTCGTTGCGGGCCCGGGCCGCGCAGGCTCTGGCCGAGCAGCAGCTGCGGATGGAGCAGGCGCGTCTCACGGAGCGCACGCGGATCGCCCGGGAGATGCACGATGTGCTCGCGCACCGGATCTCACTCATCAGCCTCCACGCCGGAGCGCTGTCGATCCGCCCCGACGCCGACCCACGGGACGTCACGTCGGTGGCCGAATCCATTCGCAGCAGCGCCCATGATGCACTGCGGGAGCTGCGAGCAGTCATCGGACTGCTGCGCGACGACACCGTCGTAGCAGCTGAGCTGCCGCAGCCGGAGCTTCGTGACGTGCCGGAGCTCATCTCGAGTGCGCGGGACATCGGCATGACTGTGGAGTACCGCTGCGACCCGCTGGTGGAGCAGGTGTCCGCGTTGCTCGGCCGGACGGCGTACCGGCTGGTGCAGGAGGGGCTGACGAATGCCCGCAAGCACGCACCGGGATGCCACGTGGACATCGTCGTCGGCGGCACCATCGGCGAGGGCTTGGAAGTGGAGATTGTGAATCCGCTCGGGCATGCGGCCCCTGATTCCGTTCCCGGATCCGGCATGGGGCTGGTCGGCATCACCGAGCGGGTCGAAATGGCAGGAGGGCACGTGGAGTACGGAGCAAGGCAGGACAAGTTCCGGTTGAGAGCGCAGTTGCCATGGCTGCCGTGACGAGCGAGCGGCCCGGGACGACGGCGCCGGCCCGGCCGATCAGGATCGCGCTGGTCGACGACGACCCGATGGTTCGCGCCGCGCTGCGGCTGTTGCTGGGCGGGTCACCGGACATGGAGGTCGTGGCCGAGGCCGCGGACGGGATCGAAGCGGAGGCGATCACCGACGCGCACCGGCCCGACGTCTTGCTGATGGACATCCGCATGCCCAGGCGGGACGGGCTCGAGACGACCAAGCGGTTGCGGGCGCGGGTCCGGCCACCACAGATCATCGTGCTGACCGCTTTCCACGTCGACGAGTACGTGCTCAATGCGTTGCGGGCCGGGGCGAGCGGCTTCCTGCTCAAGGAATCGCCGCCCATGCAGATCCTGGCGGCCATCCGATCGGTGGCGGCGGGCGCACCCAGCATGTCTCCGGAGGTCGTCCGCTCGCTCGTCGAGCAGGTCGCCGGTCCGGCCGACGACCAGCGGCGGCAGGTAGCGCTTCGTGAGGTGGCCAAGCTGACGGAGCGCGAGCGCGATGTGGCGGTGGCGATAGGACGGTGCTGGACCAATGCCACGATCGCCGAGCAGCTGGGGCTGGAGCTCACCACGGTGAAGAAGTACACGTCGAACGTGTTTCGGAAGCTGAGCCTCACCAACCGGGGCCAGGTGGCTGTCCTCGTGCGCGATGCGAGGCTGCTATGAGAATGACGAGGAGCGCCGGCCCGGCGGCCGGCCCGCTGCGGGGCCCGGTGCGCCGTGTCTGGCCCGGTCCCCGACCTTCGGCACAGGTCCCGGAGGCGAGGAGGTCAGCTCTGGTGGCGGGTCCACTGCATGGAGAGGCCGGCCGCGCCTCGGTCCGTGCGGATCTCCATCACGCTGCCCAGGATGGTGGCGCGGTCCAGCAGGAGAGGGTGGTCGTCCGGGTCGAAGGTGAGACGTTCGGAGACGAAGACCGGAGTGCCGGCGGGCTGGTGCATCAGCGTGGCGGTGCCGTCGTCGAGCAGGCCGGGCCGGACCGACTCGGTGGCGCGGTGGGCGGTGAGGCCGTGGGCGGCCAGGACGGCGTAGAGGCTCTCGCCGCTGTAGTCGAGGTCGGCGAGGTGGACGTCCGGATGGTCCGGGACCCACGAGAGCTGGTGGACCGCGGGGCGGCCGGCGAGCAGGCGGAGCCGTTCCAGGCGAAGCACACGGCGGGTGGCCGGAAGGTCCAGACGCGCCGCCGCCCAGGACGGCGGGCGGCGCATGTCCTGGGCGACGATCAGGGTGGTGACGGTCTGCCCCTGGGCCCGCAGGTCCTCGGCGAAACCGCGCAGGGAGTCGAGGCGGTAGGCGAGCCGGGGCGACGCCACGAAGGTGCCGCGCCCCGGCTGCTGGGAGATCAGGCCCTCGCTCTCCAGGCGTTGCAGGGCCTGACGCAGCGTGGCGAGCGTGACGCCGTAGGTGGCGCTGAGCTCCTTCTGCGGCGGCAGCATGGTGTCCGGCGCCAGCTCGCCGCTGCGGATTCTGCTGGTCAGGTCATCGGCGATCACCTGGTACTTCGGCGTACGCGGTGGCAGTGGACACCCCCTGGTCGGACGGCGGCCCGGCCTCCGCGCCGCGCACGGCCGGGAGGCGGGGCACGCCGAGTGCGGCGCGCAGGGCCGCCACGTCGCGCCGAAGTTCGGCTGGTGTGGCCCCGTCCAGCACCCTACGCATCAGGGCCGCCCCGACGATCACCCCGTCCCCGGCGCGTCCCGCTTCGGCGGCCTGTTCCGGCGTCGACACCCCGAAGCCCACGAGTACGGGCAGCGGGTCCGGCGGGCTCAGGGGCGGCCGGGCGTCCCGGACGGCGCGGCGAAGGCGGGTGGCGAGGACGGCCGCCGCGGGGTCGAGACGGGCGCGTTCGCCGGTGGTGCCCATGGTGCTGACGGCGTAGACGAAGCCCCGGGAGCGGCGGCAGATCTCGCGGAGGCGGTCGTCCGGGGTGGACGGGGCAGCCAGGAGCACGAGGTCGACGCCGGCGGCGGCCGAGGCGGCTTCGAGCTCTTCCGACTCCTCGAGCGGGAGGTCGGGAACGATCAGGCCGGACACGCCCGCGGTGGCCAGGCGGGCGGGTCCGAGGCGGAGAGCGAGGTTGGCGTAGGTCATGACGACGACAGGGATGGTGAGGCGGTCGCGGACGGCGGCGAGGTCGTCGAGGATGCCGGCCGGGGTGGCCCCGCGGGCCAGGGCGCGGTCGGAAGCGAGCTGGATGGTGGTGCCGTCCAGCATGGGGTCGGAGAAGGGCAGCCCGACCTCGACGGCGTCGGCGCCCGCGTCCTGGCAGGCGAGGAGGTGGTCGGTCCAGTCGGGGGTGATGGCACCGGTGAGGTACGGGACGAGGAGTGCGCCGCCGGGGCGCAGGTTCAGGGTCACGGGCGTGCCGTTCCGGCAGGAGTGGCCGGATGACGGGGTGCCGGTGGGGCGGCGGCATGCTCGGCCGTTCCAAGCAGGGAGTCCTCGGCGAGCTGGGCCATGTCCTTGTCGCCGCGGCCGGAAAGGGTGAGGAGGACGGTCGAACCATGGGGCAGCTCGGGCGTTCCGGCGGCGCGCAGGACCCAGGCCACGGCGTGTGCCGACTCGAGGGCGCAGATGATGCCTTCGGTGCGGGCGAGGGTGGTCAGCGCGGCGAGCACTTCGTCGTCGTTCACCGTGACGTAGGTGGCCCGGCCGGAGGTGCCCCAGTGGGCGTGCTCGGGGCCTACGCCGGGATAGTCGAGGCCGGCGGCGATCGAGTGGGCTTCGGCGATCTGGCCCGCCTCGTCCTGCAGGACCATCGACCGGGTGCCGTGGACCACTCCGGGAGTGCCGTGGCTCATGGCGGCTCCCCCGGCGGCCTCGACGCCGACCAGGCGGGCCGTGGTGCCGGTGAAGGCGGTGAACGTGCCGGCCGCGTTCGATCCGCCGCCCACGCAGGCGACCACGACGTCCGGGACGGGGGACGGCGCGGTTGCGTTCGCCCCGCCGGTGGTGAGCGCGGAGACGACCGCGGACGCCAGATTGGCGGTGGGGGCCGGGTTGGAAGCGGGTGCCGGGCTGGGGACGGGTGCGAGGTGAGGATCGGGCGCCGGGCTGGAGGTGGGGGCTGGGCTGGGAGCGGGAGCGGGAAG
>NZ_JAUQWH010000319.1 GCF_030757795.1 Actinoplanes oryzae | reverse complement strand
GCGGACGAAGGAGTTCCTGCAGCTCACCAGGAGACTGTGGACGCAGGAGAACGTCAGCTACGACGGCGGGTACTTCCGGGTCCGTGGCTCGACGGTGGTCCCCCGGCCGGTCCGGCCGCCGCGGCTCTACTTCGGCGGGGCGTCGGAGGCCGCCGAGCGGGTGGCGGCGACCGAGGCCGACGTGCAGCTCTTCTGGGGCGAGCCGCTGGCGGGCGTACGGGAAAGGATCGAACGGCTGCGGGCGCTGTCGCGTGAGCTCGGCCGTGAGTATGCGCCGCTGGAGTTCGGGTTGCGGGTCACGACCTTCGTGCGGGACACCACCGAGCAGGCCTGGGCCGACGCCGAGGCCAAGGTGGCCGGGGCGGCCGGCGGCGCCGACAACCCGTTCCGCGCCGTCGGCCAGCAGCGCCTCCTGGAGCTGAACCGGCGCGGCGACGTGCTCGACGACAACCTCTACACCGCGCCGGGGCGCGCCGGCGGCCGGGGAGCGGGCACGACCTGGCTGGTCGGCTCGGCCGAGGACGTGGCCCGCTCCCTGCGGAAGTACGCCGATCTGGGGATCACGCACTTCGTGCTCTCCGACACGCCGTACCTGCCGGAGATCAAGCGGCAGGGCGACCAGCTGCTGCCCCTGCTGCGCTGAGCCGGGGCAGCCCGTAGTGGTCCCGCAACGTCGTGCCGGTGTACTCCGTGCGGAACAATCCGCGCCGCTGGAGGATCGGCACGACGTGGTCGACGAAGGCCTCCAGCCCGGAGGGCAGCACCGGCGGCATGATGTTGAAGCCGTCGGCCGCGCCCTGCCGGTGCCACTCCTCGATGGCGTCGGCCACCTGCTCGGGCGTGCCGGCGAAGGTGCGATGCCCCCGCCCGCCGCCGAGCCGCCCGATGAGCTGCCGCACGGTCAGCCGCTCGCGCCGCGCCAGCGTCACGATCAGCGTGTACCGGCTCTTGGCGCCCTCGATCTCGTCCTCGGGCGGCAGGTCCTCCGGCAGCTCGCGGTCCAGCCGCAGCGCCGAGGGGTCGACCTTCAGCGTGGTGGCGAGCTGCCGCAGCGCGTACTCCGGCTTGATCAGGCGGTCGAGCTCCTCCTCCAGCTCGGCCGCCTCCGCCTCGGTGGCGCCGATGGCCGGCACGATGCCGGGCAGGATCTTGACGGTGTCCGGGTCACGGCCGAGTGCGGCGGCCCGGCGCTTGAGGTCGCGAGCGAACTCCCGCGCCTCCGCCAGGGTCTGCTGCGCCGTGAACACCGCCTCGGCATAGCGCGCGGCCAGCTCGCGCCCGTCCTGCGAGGAGCCGGCCTGCACGAGCAGCGGATAGCCCTGCGGCGAGCGCGGGACGGTCAACGGCCCCTCGACCCGGAAGTACTTGCCCTCGTGGCGCGGCGGGTACAGCAGGCTCTCGTCGCCCCAGGTCCCGGACTCCTTGTCGCCGAGCGGGGCGCGCTCGTCCCAGCTGTCCCAGAGCTTGAGCGACACGTCGACGAACTCGGCGGCCCGGGCGTACCGGTCGCTGTGGGCCGGCAGCTCGGTCAGGTTGAAGTTGCGGGCCGCCTCGACCCCGGCGGTCGTGACGATGTTCCAGCCGGCCCGGCCGCCGCTGACGTGGTCGAGCGACGCGAAGCGCCGGGCCAGGTTGTACGGCTCGTTGTAGGTCGTCGACGCGGTGGCGATCAGCCCGATCCGCTCGGTCGCCCCGGCGATCGCCGTCAGCAGCACGGTCGGCTCGAGCGTGCCCGCCGGCCGCCGCCCGATGTTGTTGACCAGCACCGGGCTGTCGGCCAGGAAGATCGAGTCGAGCTTCCCGCGCTCGGCGATCCGTGCCAGCCGTTGATAGTGCGCCACGTCGGTGTGGGCGAAGGGGTCGCTCTCCGGCAGGCGCCAGGCCGCCTCGTGGTGGCCGACGCCCATGAGGAAGGCGTTGAGGTGCAGGGTGCTCATGCGTCGACTCCCAGCGAGGCCAGCAGCGACCGGCGATAGCCGAGCGGCGGCTGTCCCCGGTCGATGCGCTGGTCGATCGCGATCCGGCCGTGCTCCAGGACCAGCACCCGGTCCGCGAGCGTGACGGCCTCGTCCACGTCGTGCGTGACCAGCAGCACGGCCGGCCGGTGCCGCTCGCACAGCTCGCGCAGCAGCCCGTGCATCTTGATCCGGGTGAGCGCGTCGAGCGCCCCGAAGGGCTCGTCGGCCAGCAGCAGCTGCGGCTCGGAGGCCAGCGACCGGGCCAGCGCCACCCGCTGCTGCTCGCCGCCGGACAGCTCGTTGGGCCACGCCCGCTCGCGGCCCGCCAGGCCCACCTCGGCCAGCGCCGCCCGGCCGCGCAGCCCGGCGTCCGCGCCGCGCAGGCCGAGCACGACGTTGGCGAGCACGCGCTGCCACGGCAGCAGCCGGGCGTCCTGGAAGACCACGGACAGGCTGCGCGGCACCCGCACGGTGCCCGAGCCGGTCACGTCGCGGTCCAGCCCGGCCAGCGCGCGCAGCAGCGTGCTCTTGCCGGACCCGCTGCGGCCCAGCAGGGCGACGAACTCACCCTGACCGATCCGCAGGTCCAGACCGTCGAGTACGGTCCGGGCGCCGAAGCCCCGCGCCAGCCCCGCCACCCCGACCGCGGGGTCCGTCGTCAGTCCGCCAGCGTGCGCCGCCATGCCAGGGCCCTCCTCTGCACCAGCCGGACGGCACCGTCGGACAGCAGCCCGAGGATGCCGTAGAGCACCAGGCCGACGACGATGATGTCGGTCTGGCCGTACTCGCGGGCCAGCTCCATCATGTAGCCGATCCCGCTCGTGGAGTTGATCTGCTCGACGACCACCAGCGCCAGCCACGCGTTGACGACCGCGAAGCGCAGCCCGAGCAGGAAGCCCGGCAGCGCCCCGGGCAGCACGATGCGGCGCAGGAACGTGCCGGTGCGCAGCCGCAGGCTTTCGCCCAGCTCCACGTACCTGCTGTCGATGCCGCGCAGCCCGTTGTGCGTGTGGATGTAGACGGGCACGAAGACGCCGAGCGTGATCGTGGTGACCTTCATGCCCTCGCCGATGCCCAGCCACAGGATGAGCAGCGGGATCAGCGCCAGCGACGGGATGGCCCGCTTGATCTGG
>NZ_JAUQWH010000318.1 GCF_030757795.1 Actinoplanes oryzae | reverse complement strand
GGTCTGCAGCACCGAGGCGCCGAACAGGGCCGGGACGCTGAGGAAGAACGACAGCTTGGTGACGGTGACGCGGTCGAAGTCGCGCAGCAGGCCGGCGGTCATGGTGGCGCCGGAGCGGGACACGCCGGGGATCAGGGCCAGGCACTGGGCCGTACCGATGATCAGGGTGTCCTTCCAGGTGACGTCCTCGGCGTGCCGCACGCCGGTGGCGGCGTGGTCGGCGAACCACATGACGAAGCTGTAGAGGATCAGGGCGCCCGCGACGAACCACAGGCTGCGCAGGGTGGTCTCGATGTCGTCCTGGAACAGCAGGCCGATGATGCCGATGGGGATCGAGCCGAGGATGACCGCCCAGCCGAAGCGGTAGTCGGCGTTGTCGCGGTGCGCCTTGCTGAACACCCCCCGGATCCAGGCGGGCACGATGCGGGCGATGTCCTTGCGCAGGAAGATCAGGGTGGCCAGGACGGCGCCGGACTGGATGATCGCGGTGAACGCGGTGATGTCCGGGTCGTCGATCCGGTAGCCGAGCAGCTTCTCCAGGATGGTCAGGTGCCCGGTGCTGGAGATCGGCAGGAACTCGGTGAAGCCCTCCACCGCGCCGAGCAGTACCGCTTCGAGAATGTTCAACCCACGCCTCGCGTCCCGTGATCGTCGTGCCCTGACCCGGGTCGAGAATAGGGGGTCGCCTAGGTGGCGTTGCGCCGGGTCCGGGCCGCCGCCAAAGTGTACGAAGGGTCACGATCCAGGTTGTAGCGGTCACGGTCGTAGCGGCGGGTGGTGCGCGGGTCGGCGTGGCCCATCGCGTCCTGCACGTCCTCCAGGGCGACCCCTTCGGCGCGGGCGGTTGTGGCGAACGCGTGGCGCAGCGAGTGCGGCGACAGCTTCTCCCAGCCGGGGATGCCGGCCTCGCGGGCCAGGCGCCGCACGGTGCGGAACACCGCGTGCCGGTCGAGCCGGGCGCCGCCGGAGGTGACCAGCAGCGGCCCGTCGAGCCGGTCCGGCTGCGTGCCCTCGGCCGCGGCCCGCTCGATCAGGTACGCGTCCAGCGCCGCCGCCGCGTCCTGGGTCAGCGCCCGCCGCCGCGCCCGCCCGCCCTTGCCGACGAAGCGCAGGCTGCGGTGCCCGCGCTCCACGCCCAGGTCGGCGACGTCGAGGCTGCACAACTCCCCCACGCGCAGGCCCAGGTCGGCCAGCAGGGTCAGCACCGCCCGGGTCCGCGCCGCGGTCGCCCCGGACTCGCGGGCCGCGGCGGCCAGCAGCGCGTCGACCTCCTCGGCGGTCAGGCCCACCGTCGAGGAGTGGTCACGCGACACGTACGGCCGGTCCGCCCCGCCGACCGGGTTGGCCTCCACGGCGCGCAGCTTGAGCAGGAAGTCGTACCAGCTGGACAACCCCGACAGCTTGCGCGCCACCGTCGAGGGGGCCAGCAGCGCCGCCTCCAGCCCCCGCGCGTACGCGTTGACGTCCAGGAACGAGGCCCGCAGCGGGTCGAGCTGCCGCTCGGCGCACCAGCCCAGCCAGCCCGCCACGTCACGCCGGTACGCCTCGCGGGTGTGCGGCGACAACCGCCGGTTGGCCAGCCACGCCTCGGTGACCTGCTCGGCGCCGCCGGCGACGGCGACCGTGCCGGGCTGACTCTGGCGGGGCACCACGCTGCTCATGCGCCCCATGATCTCAGCTCACCCGCACCTGCCCGTCCGCGACATGCCAGACCGTGCGCGCCCCGACCGCCTCGGCGAACCAGCGGTCGTGGCTGACGACGACCACGGTCCCCCGGTACGCGCGCAGCGCCGCCTCGAGCGTGTCCAGCGCGTCGAAGTCCAGGAAGTTCGTGGGCTCGTCGAGCAGCAGCACCCGCTGCGGACTGTTGACCATCACGGCGAGCAGCAGCCGGCGCAGCTCCCCCGCCGACAGCGAGCGCATCGTGGCGTCCCACTGGTCGGCGCCGAACTGGTGGGCCTGCAGCAGCCGCTCGGCGTCGTCGGCGTACACCGGCACGCGGGAGCGGAAGAAGTCCATCACCGTCCGGGAGGTGCGCAGCCCCGCGTCGGTCTGCGGCAGCACCGCGGTGTGCTCACCGGCCAGCGCGCGCAGCAGGGTGGTCTTGCCGGCCCCGTTGCGCCCGGTGATCAGGATCCGGTCGCCGCGGCGCACCTCGGCCCGCACCCCCTGCAGCACGGTACGCCCGCCGTGACGCACGCTCAGGTCGCTGACCGCGGCGACAACCTCGCCGCCCGGCTCGTCGTCGGCCGGGAAGGCGAGGGTCAGCGGCGGGCGGGTGCGGGGCTGCTCGATCCAGCGCACCGACTGCATCTGCCGGCGCAGCCGCCGCTCGCGGGCCTTCGCCTTGCGCGCCACCCGCTTGGCGATCTTGCGCAGGTGCGGGGCGGTGACCCCGGAGCGCACGGTCAGCTCCACGTGCCGGGCCTGACCCTTGGTGCGCTCGATGTCGGCCTCCCAGCGCAGCCGGTCCTTCTCCTGCGCCTCGTAGTCCAGCAGCAGCTTCGCCCAGCGCCGGGCCTTCTCCCGCCGGTACGCGCTGTAGCCGCCGCCGGGATAGTCCTGCGGCTGGTCGTGGATGCCGTCGAGCTCGATGATCCGGGTGACCGTCGCGTCGAGGAACGCCCGGTCGTGGCTGACCGTCAGCACCGCCCCCGGGTAGCCGGCCAGCCAGTCGCCCAGCCACGCCGCGCCCTCGGCGTCGAGGTGGTTGGTGGGCTCGTCGAGCAGCAGCACGTCCGGGTCGTCCAGCAGGGCCCGGGCCAGCAGCAGCCGGGCCTGCTCGCCGCCGGAGACCGTGGCCAGGTCCCGTTCGTCGCCGAGGTGGGCGATGCCGAGCCGCTCGCGGGCCTGGGCCAGCCGGGTCTCCGCGGTCCACCCGCGCAGGGTGGTCCAGCGCTCCTGCACCTGCCCGTACGCCTCCAGCACGTCAGCGCCGGCGGCCAGCTGCTGCTCCAGCGCACGCAGCCGGTCACGCACCGCGGCCAGCTCGCCGAGCCCGGCGGCCAGGAACTGCCCGACCGTGCCGGGCGCGCCGGGCAGCTGCTGCGGCACGTGGGCGACCCGGGTGCCGGGCCCGCGCGTCACCGACCCGTGCGCGGGCGTGAGCTCGCCGGCGAGCAGGCGCAGCAGGGTGGTCTTGCCCGCCCCGTTGGGCCCGACCACCCCGACCCGGTCACCGGCGCCGAGCACCAGGTCGAGG
>NZ_JAUQWH010000317.1 GCF_030757795.1 Actinoplanes oryzae | reverse complement strand
CGGTCGCGTACATCGTCATCAGCATGCTGAGCGTGGCGGCCATCGCGCTGTTCCTCTCCACGGTGACCGACTCCGGCCTGGGCGCGGCCATGGGCGCGCTCGCGGTGCTGGTGACCAGCCAGGTGCTGGCGACGCTGGACGCGGCCGCGGCGGTCCGGCCCTACCTGCCGACGCGCTACTGGCTCGCCTGGATCGACTTCTTCCGCGACCCGGTCCTGTGGCGCGACATCGAGCGCGGCGCCGGCATCCAGCTGGTCTACCTGGGCGTCCTGCTCCTCGCCGCCTGGGCCGCCTTCGTCACCCGAGACGTCAGTAATTAGACCGGGCAGGCCTTTGGTTGCGCCAGCGCCGGGGCGGCGAGCGTCGACGTCACGATCGCGGAGACCGCCTGGTCGGTGGGCAACTGACTGTGCGAGACCTGCCGCTGCGGGCAGACCCCCTGCAGAGGTACGTTCACCGCGCCGGCCAGGCGGGCGGAGTCCGGCGGCTGGACCGTCTCGTCGTTCTCGGTCCAGATCGACAGCCAGGGCAGCCCCTCGGGCAGATCCTCGCCGGCGAGCCGATCGAGCAGCGCACTGCCCGGGGCCAGTTGCCGGCAGGCGGGCGGGCACGCGTCCGGGGCCAGCGCAGCCCCGGCCGCCGCGAGCCTCGTGCCGTGCAACGGCGAGCCGAGCGTGACGATGCGCCGGGCGACCTCGGCGCCCCGGTACCTGTCGACCCACAGCCGCGCGACGACTCCCCCGGCCGAGTAGCCGACGATGTCCACCGACGGGCTGCTCCCGGTCTCGCCGCGGACCGCCGCGTCGAGGGTGGCCGCCTGCGCCTCGAAGTCACCGGTGCCGCCGTCGGGCAGGGCGACGATCTTGGCCGTACGCCCCTCGGCCCGCAACTGGTCCCGCAACCGCGCGAGCGCCGTGGTGTTGCCGCCGTAACCGGGCACCAGCAGCACCGTCCCCGGCGTCGCCTGATCCGGTCGCGGTCCGTCGTCGCCACCGCCCAGCAGCCGTACGCCGGCGAGCCCGCCCGCCGCGACCAGCAGCACGGCGACCACGGCAAACAGGATCCGGCGGCGGGGTGACATCTCTCCATGATGCCGCCGCGGCTTGTAGAGTGCCCCTAGCTATTCATGCATATCGATCTTAAGGGGGCCGCCGTGGCACGCTTCCGGATGCTCGTCGCCGCCGTCCTGCTCGCGGTGGTCACCGTCGTCGTCCCGGGCGGTCCCGCCACGGCGGCCTTCTCCCCGGCCGCGCTGTGGGAGTCGAGTCTGCAGGGCGTGCACGGGCTCTCCCCGGACGTCACGGTCCGGCAGATCGCCCGGGTCTCGGCCGGCGGGTCCGCGCTGCGGGTCCGGCTCGGCAACCCCTTCGGCACCGCCCCCGTCGAGGTCCGCGACGCGTGGCTCGGGCTGCCCGTCGCCACGGGATCGGCCACGCTGCAGGCCAACGTGCCGCTGACGTTCCGCGGCCGGCGCACGGTCTCGATCCCGCCGGGCGCCTCGGTGACGAGCGACGCGGCACCGGTCGCCGCGCGGGCCGGGCAGGACGTGGCGGTCAGCCTCTACGCGCCGGGCAGCCCGATCAACGACCACACGTTCCCACCCTTCCCCGCCGACCCGCCGGCCTCCTACATCAGTACGCCCGGCAACAGCGCCGCCGCGACGTCGGCGGTGACGTTCCCGGCGTACCCGGTGATCCCCGGCGGCACGCCCGGCACCGGGACCGGCTACCACCCGGGTCAGATCTGGTGGCTCGACCTGGTCACCAGCGACCGCCCCGCCGCCCGCGGCACGGTGGTCACGCTCGGCGACTCGATCACCGACGGATACCAGGCGATCGGCCCGCCCGGGCAGCGCTGGACGGACGTCCTCGCCGACCGGCTGGCCCAGCTGCCGCCCGCCCGGCGCCTCGCGGTCGCCAACGCCGGCATCTCCGGCAACACGGTCAGCGACAGCCCCAACCCCTACGACCCCACCGGCCAGTGCTGCGGCCCGCCCGCGCCGCAGCGGCTCGACCGCGACGTGTTGTCGGTGCCCGGCGTCCGCACCGTCTTCCTGCTGGAGGGCACCAACGACCTGGGCGGCGGCAGCTTCGCTCCCCCGGTGCCGGCCGCCACGATCATCGCGGCCATGCAGGGCATCGCCGCCCGCGTGCAGGCCCGCCACCTCCGCATGGTCGGCGCCACCATCCTGCCGATGTGCCTGCCGCCCGGCGACCCGCGCGAGGCCGACCGCCAGACCGTCAACACCTGGATCCGCACGAGCGGCACCTTCGACGCCGTCGCCGACTTCGACGCCGTCCTGCGCGACCCCGCCGACCCCACCCAGATGATCCCCGACCTCCGGGCCGACTGCTACCACCCCAACGCCGCCGGCGACGCCCTCCTCGGTGCCGCGATCGACATCTCCTCCCTCTGACCACCTTGGAGCACCCCGCGTCGGCCACGCCACCGGGACGGGCATCGACGGCGATCGAGGGAAGCTACGGTGGCGGGGTGCGCCGCCGCTCGATGGTCGTTCTCGCCGTGCTGTCCGGCCTCTTCTCGGTCGTCACCGCGGTGGCCGTCAACGTGGCCACCGGCGGCACGCTGCCGGAGCCGGTGGCCTGGCCCGTCGTCGGGGTGCTGGCGGTGGCGGCGATCGGGCTGGCGGTGTGGCAGCAGCGGGTTCCCAGCGAGCCGGCGCGCGTCGTCAACGAGCTGCCCGCCCGCACCGGCCTCACCGGGCGTGAGGGCGACCTGCAGCACCTCCGGCGATTGATCAGATCCGGTCACCACGTGCTCGCGCTGGTGGGGCCGCCCGGGGTCGGCAAGAGCGCGCTGGCCGTTCAGGTGGCTCACGAGTACAGCGCGCGGTACCCGGAGGCGCATCTCTTCGCCGTCCTTCGGGGCGCGGCGCCCGATCCCGTACGCCCGGAGAGCGTACTGGAGCGTTTCCTCGGCACGCTGGGCGCGCCCGAGAACGACCGCGGCGGCACTGTCGACGAGCTCGCCGCCCGGTGGCGGGCTCGGCTCGCCGGCCGCCGCCTGATCGTGGTGCTCGACGACGCGCGCGACGCCGCCCAGGTGCGTCCGCTGCTGCCGGGCGACCCCCGCTGTCTCGTGCTGATCACCAGCCGCCGGATGCTGCACGACCTGCCCGGCGCGGCGCAGCACACGCTCGGCGCGCTGACCGACGACGACGCCCGCCGCCTGCTGGGCGAGGCCGCCGCCC
>NZ_JAUQWH010000316.1 GCF_030757795.1 Actinoplanes oryzae | reverse complement strand
CTGGCATGTGGTCGTCCTCAACTCGAACTGCGCGGCCGTCGCCGGCGGATGCGGCACCGGATCGCCGCAGCAGGAGTGGCTCGAGCGCGACCTCGACGCGAACGGCCGCACGTGCGTGCTGGCCGCCTGGCACCACCCGCGCTGGTCCACGGGCATCGCCGGCCACGACCCGCGCACCGCGGACCTCTACCAGACTCTGTACGACCACGGCGTCGAACTGGTCCTGTCCGGCCACGACGCCGACTACGAGCGCTTCGGCCCGCTCGACCCGGCCGGCAAGCCCGACGACAAGGGCGTCCGGCAGTTCGTCATCGGCACGGGCGGCCAGGCGCACTACCGCCCGACAGCCTCAGCGGGCGCGCCGGCGAGCGAGTTCGCCGACTACGACCACCACGGCGTGCTCGAACTCAACCTGGCGCCCGACTCGTACGACTGGAAGTTCCACGTCCTGGAGGGCAGTGCCCCGACCGAGGACGCCGGCCGGGGCACCTGCCACTGAGTTCCGTTATTCGGCCGGCTCGTCCGGGAGCGCCGTCGCCAGCTTGGTCTGCAGGTGCCGGTTGTGCCGGGGCTCCTGCCGCACCTTCGACTCGTCGAGCTTGCGCCGCAGGTCGTCGCGGCAATCGTTGAGGGCCGCGTGCAGATCCTCCTCGGCCGAGGTGGTCACGATCTTCGTCCGGCCGGCGATCCAGCACTCCAAGGTGACCTTCTGGCCCTTCGCGGCCCGATCCTTGACGGAGACCTCGAGCTCCGTCGTGTCGGCCGGGAAGGCCGCCAGCCGGGCGTCGAGCGTGGAGAACTGCTCGGCGATCCAGGTGCGGTCACCCTGTGAGAAACCAGCCCCGGCCCGCAGGCACTGCTCCACGGTGGCCGGGTCAGTTGCGACACTCATGCGATTCTCCCTTCGTTGGGTGATCCGTTCCGTACCCCTTTTGGGCCCGCCCTGAACCGAACCCGCGCCACCTTCGTGTCAAGGGCGGAGGTGGGCTCATGGCAGACGGGGTGCGCATCGAAACCGGCCAGGTGGCCGACGTCGCGGCGGGGCTGGCGGCGGACGCCGACGAGGGCTTCGCCTCCGCCGAGGCCCGCGCCGCGGCCCTCCACGCCCACGGCGTCGTCTTCGGCGCGGCCGTCCCGGGCGGCACGATGCTCGCGGCCAAGGAGAGGTACGCGCGGGCGCTGGCCTACACGGACGCGAACCTGCGGGCGTACCGTCGGATGGCGGCCGTGCTCGCCGCGCAGGCGGATCAGGTCGTCCGGGAGCTCGGCGCGGCCGACCGGATCTCCGAGCAGTCCCAGCGCCGCCTCGCCGACCTTGTGGGGCTCTCGTGACCGACTGGACGGCCTACAACCTCCCGGCCATCTGGACCATGCTCCGGGCCGAGGACACCTGCACGGCCAGCGACCGGGTGGCTGGCTGGGAGGCGCTGGCCGGCGACGTGCGGGAGCAGCTCACCCGGCTCCGGGCCGCGCGCGCCCGGCTCGCCGAGGCCTGGCCGCCGGAGGAGAACGACTCGGCGCGGGCCTTCCTCGATCGGATGGACCTGGTCGCGGCGTCGATGCAGGAGACCCTGACGCGGGCGGAGGACATTCGCGCGGGGCTGCGGGGGATCGTCGAGGCGCTGGGGGAGGCGCAGGCGGCCGTGCGGCCGCTGGCCGAGGAGCGGGCGGTGGTCAGCTCGGACCTGATCCCGCGCTGGCTGGACCACGCCGAGGACGAGTACGACGCCAAGGCCCGCGCCGCGATGCAACGCGCCGAGGCCGCCGTCGCCGACCACACCGCCCAGCTCGAACCGCCCAGCCTTTTCGAGGGCCGGGACGACCTGGGCGGTCGGGGTGGCGACTTCGATCCCGGGACGTCCGGAAGTGCTCCCGCGGTGCCGGTGCCGGTCCCGGTGCCGCACGATCCCCCGGAACTGTCCGCAGGAGCGCTTCCCGGAGGGAGTGCCGACGCGAGTCTTGCGGGCGTGGCACCCCCTGCTGGTGCTGGATCGGCCCCCGTACTGCCGTCGCCGGGTACCTCAGGCGGTGCTCTGCCCGGCTCGGTCATCGGTGCGGCCGGGGTGATCGGTGCCGGGGGGCTCGTCGCGGGTGCTGCCGGTGCCGCCGGTGTGTTCGGCCCGATCACCGGGCCGTCGCGGCGAGGCGGTGCCGGGCTGGTGCCGCCGGCGGGACGGGACTCGACGGGTGTCCGTCCGCCCGCTGGTCCGCGACCCGCACCAGGAGCAGCAGCAGCGGCAGCCGGTTCGGCTCCGGCGCATCCGATACCGCCGATGAGCGGAGGCCGCCGGCCGGGGCACCGTGCGGAGGACGCGGGCGCGGCGGGCGGTGGGGTGGCGGACGAGACGTGGGAAGTTCGCGAGGGCGTCGCGCCGATCATCCGGCCGTCCCGGCGAAGGGCCCGGCACGATCCCGGTCCCGGCGTCATCGGGGGCGCTGCTTGATCAGGTGCCTGCCCGCCGCCCTGGCCGCCTCGGTGCTGGTGCTCGCGACGACTCCCGTGCAAGGGGCTGAGCCGGCGTGGGCAGCCGATGGTGTCCGCGCGGCGCAATGGCACCTGACCGCTCTGGACATCAGGACGGCACACCGGGTCAGCCTCGGCGCGGGGGTGATCGTCGCCCTCGTCGACACGGGCGTCGACGCCGCCCATGACGACCTTGCCGATGCGGTGGCGCCCGGAACGGACCTCTTCCCCGATCCGATCGGCGACGGCCGGGACGACATCGACGGGCACGGCACCGAGATGGCCGGGATCATCGCGGGCCGGGGACACGGCGCCCGATCGGGAGCGCTCGGGATCGCCCCGGCCGCCACGATCCTGCCGATCCGCGGTCCCATCAAGACCATGGCGACCTCCGAGTTCATGGTGCGGGCGGTGGCTTTTGCGCGGGGGCGCGGGGCGCGGGTCGTCAACATGTCGTTCGGGACCGGGGACACCGAGGTGTTGCGCTCGGCGGTTCGGGCGGCGGTGGCGGCGGACATGGTGGTGGTGGCGGCTTCCGGGAATGTGGGGAGCGGGGCCGGGGAGTTTCCGGGGCGGTATCCCGAGGTGCTCACGGTCGGGGCTGTCGGGCGTACCGGGAAGGTCGCGGATTTTTCCGTCACCGGGCCGCAGGTCGATCTCACCGCGCCCGGGGTGGACATTGTGACGACCGGGATCGGGCGGACCGGCTATTACCGGGGGAGCGGCACCAGCGAGGCGACCGCCGTCGTCAGCGGGGCGGCGGCTCTCGTGCGGGCGGCGCATCCGGAGCTCAGCGCGGCCGAGGTGGTGCGGCGGCTGACGGCGACGGCCGTGGACGCGGGGCGGAAGGGGCGGGACG
>NZ_JAUQWH010000315.1 GCF_030757795.1 Actinoplanes oryzae | reverse complement strand
CCCCGTACGGATGAAGCGGCCCCTCCGCCGGTGCGACTGTGCGTCGTCCCTTTCGGAGTTTGTCCAGGTCAGCGCGCATTTTACCGGCGTTCCGGCCGGGGCGCCGCCCATGATCCAGGAGTCACCCCGCCGGGTCCGCCGCGTTGGTCCCCGGCGAAGGGTGGCGCGTGGCGTGCCGCCGAGGAGAACAACGAAGGGAACAACGGCATGCGCAAGCCCGCTGTCGTCGTGGCCGTCGCAGTGTCGGCGGTGCTGGCCGGCGGAGTCATGGTCGCCACCACGGCCGGTGCGGAGACCGCCCCGGACCTGCCGGCGATCCCCGCGGCCGGTGCCATGGACGACGTACCGGACCTGCCGGAGCTGCCCGCGGACGACCTCGATCCGACTCCCGCCCTGGGGGACGAGCCTGCGCCCACCGAGACTTCCACCCCGAAGCGGCCCGGGGGTCCCGCACCCGCGAGATCCGCCTCGCCCTCTCCCTCGCCCTCGTCGGCCGCACCGACCCGTCCTGCCGCCCTCGAGCGCCCGCAGCGGCCGGCCGCGTTCCAGCGCCCGGCCCAGCAGCAGCCGCAGCGCGCCGCCGCTGCGCAGGCCGAGCCCGGCGCCGGGTCGCTCACCGCCGCCGCCCGCCGCGACGTGACCACCAGCCAGGCGCTGTCGTCCGACCCGCGCGGCGACGTCCAGCGCCAGGCCCTCGAACTCGTCAACCAGAACCGGCGCGACGGCGGCTGCGGGGGCGTCAGCGCGGACCGGCGCCTGATCCGGGCGGCCAACGAGCACGCCGCCGACATGGCGCGCCGGGGCTACTTCGCCCACGAGAGCCCCAACGGCGACATGGCGGGCGAGCGCGTCGAGGACGCCGGCTACCGCTGGAAGCGCTACGGCGAGAACATCGCCCGCGGCCAGGACAGCGTCTACGAGGTGGTCAAGGGCTGGATGAACAGCCCCGAGCACCGCGAGAACATCATGGACTGCAAGCTGCAGCAGGTCGGCCTGGGCCTGGCCTTCGCGCCGGACCGCACCCCCTACTGGGTGCAGGACTTCGCCACCCCGCAGTGACGATCGGACCTCCCGGCTTCGTGCCACCAGTCAACTTCCCGATCTTCCTCCCCGCTTCGGTGTGTTTCTATATCGAGACACGTCTTCCGGGTTCCTGGGGAGGAGCATTGTGGGGTTTTCCCGGCGAATCGCCGCCGTCCTGACGGCATGCGCGGTCGGCGGCGGCCTGGGCGCGGTCGTGTCGACGGGGGCGGCCAGCGCCGCACCCGTGGTCACGGCCGCGCCGGTGGCCGCCGTCGTCGTCACGAAGGCCGCCGCGGCCTCGTGCGCGAAGGGCAAGTACCAGAAGCAGGTCGAGGGCTACCTCAAGAAGCTGGGGGGATTCGGCGCCGTCAAGGTCGACGGCAAGCAGTCCGCCGCCGACTGCAAGGCCATCAAGAAATTCCAGCAGAGGTACGGCATCAAGCCCGCCGCGGGCCTCGCCGGACCCACGACCTACAGCGTGGCCAAGCGCCTCGCCTCGACGAACACCAAGGCCTGCAAGGCGAAGAAGAAGGGCATCACGTTCTGCGTGAGCCTGACGCAGCAGACCACCTTCGTCATGAAGAACGGCAAGGTCCTCAAGAAGCCGACGGTGATCCGCAGCGGCATGGAGGGCTACCGCACCCCGACCGGCACCTTCAAGATCAATAAGCGCACCAAGAAGGAATGGTCGAACCCCTACAAGGTGTGGATGCCCTACTGGCAGCGCTTCGTTGGCGGCATCGGCTTCCACCAGACCACGACGTACATTCACGACGGGTGGCGCGGCTCGCACGGTTGCATCAACATGCTCCCGTCGGACGCCAAGGCGTGGTACGGCATCGGCAAGATCGGCTCGACGGTGAAGGTCTACGGGCGGCGGCCGGGGACCTGATCCGCTTCGCTGTCTCCTTCGGGCGGCCCGTCGGCGTCTGACGCCGGCGGGCCGTTGTGCGCTTGCGCGTGTTGTGCGCTTGCGCGTGTTGTGCGCTTGCGCGTGTTGTGCGCTTGCGCGTGTTGTGCGCTTGCGCGTGTTGTGCGCTTGCGTGCGTGCGCCGGTCTGCTTGCGCGTTTTGTCCGCTTGCTGCGGCGTTGTTGCCTGTGGGCGGCGGGTGCTCCCTAGGCGGCCAGGCTGTCGTGGGCGTAGCGGACGTGCGTGGTCAGGATGTCGTGGCAGGGGAAGGCCTTCTCGTCGCCCGTCGCGGTGATCACCCGCAGGCCCTCGCGGCTCAGGGAGTAGGTCACGTCGGTGAACCTGCTGATGGTGTCGTCGTGGTGCACGACCGTCAGCTCGTCGGCGCGCTGCATTGTGGGCATGTCACTTCCCTTCACGTACGCGGTTACGGGCCCGGGGGCCACGCGGTTCATCGTGACGTCTGAAAATGACCTTTCGGCCAGCGTGGCACCTTGGTGCAACACTCGCCGTCAAGAACATGTCACCGACCGATGTATCTGTCTAGATCCCTTCCGCAGCTGTCCGATAGTGATAGCAATCGGCAGCGTTCGCGGCGATCTGTGGTCTTTGCGTTGCGGAACCGTGGCATAGAGTGACGTCGTGGTCCCGACCCCCCGGCGGGCGGCGGTGGTGCTCGCCGCGTGCCTCCTGCTACCGCCGCTGACGGCAGCCTCCTGTACCGACGAGCCGTCGGGCATCGCGCTCGGGCAGGCCGCCCGCGGCACCGTCACCGAGGTCGTCGAGGCATCCGGGGCGGTCACCGCCCGAGCCGCCGGGACGGTCACGTCACCCGCCGAAGGCACCCTCGCCGCGCTGCGCACCGAGCCCGGCGGCCGGGTGCGCAAGGGCCAGGTCGTCGCGGTCATCGACTCCCCGGCGACCGAGCAGCGCTTCGCCGCCGCCGCGGAAGCCCTCGACGCCACCTCCACCGGCGGCGGGGCGGTCGGCGGCGGGGCGGTGGACTTCGATGCCGTCCGCGTCAGCACCGACTCGAAGGCGGAGCAGGCCTTCGCCGCCGCCCGCGAACACGCCGCCGAAGTCACCGATCCGGCCGTGGCGAAGGCCCTGACGGCGCAGCTCGACGCGGCCCGGGAGCAGTATCTGGCGGCTTCCACGGCGGCTGCGGAGACCGTACGGTCGCTGCAGCGCGGCGTCGCGAGCGTGGGCGAGGCGGTGGCGGCGCTCGGGGCGGCGCAGCGGGTCCAGGCACAGCAGGCGTACGACCTGGCGGAAGCGGCCGTGGACGCCCTCACCCTGCGGGCTCCCGTGGGCGGCGTGGTGCAGCTCGGGGGCGGCGGGACGGCGGCCGCACCGGCCCTGACCGACCTGCTGCCGACCGGGGCCGCCGCATTGCCCACCGGCGACAGCGGGCCCGTGTCGGGGGTGAGCGAGGCGCTGCCGGTGGGCGCGCCCGTGGGGGTCGGCACGCCGATCCTGACCGTCGTCGACACGAGCGCGCTCGG
>NZ_JAUQWH010000314.1 GCF_030757795.1 Actinoplanes oryzae | reverse complement strand
CCCGGCGGTGAGGTGGACGACGTTGCGGACCGTGTAGCCGGCGTCCTGGTACTTGACGGCGGCCGCCGGGGCGGCCGCCCAGCCGACGGTCCACGGGTCCGCCGGGGCCGGAGCGGGCGCGCTCGGGGAGGGGGCCGGCGCCGTGGCCCCGGGGCTCGGGGCGGCGGCCGGCGCGGCGGGAGCCTCGGCGCTACAGGCGGCAAGCAGCAACGCGAGCAGGATCGGGAGTGGGCGGCGCATCACCTCTCCTTGCCCCGTTCCGCCGCTCAGGATTGCGGGGCGGGCACAGGTGACCCGTCGGTGACCAGCCCTCGCGACCGCGCCCAGCGCTCGAACACCAGCGTCGCGAACGGCGGGATCGAGCACGCCAGCGCGATCAGCGTCACCCACCAGCGCCAGCCCCCGGCCCGGGCCTGCAGCGCGGTCATCGCCAGGTACGCCATGAACATCGCGCCGTGGATCGGACCCGCGATCTGGACACCGATCTCGTTCTTGACGACGACGTACTTGAAGAACATCCCGGTGAGCAGGAGGGCCCAACTCACCGCCTCGGCGATTGCGACGGCGGCGAACAGGGCAGGTATGCGGCGCACAGGTGAAGACCTCTCTCGGCTTTTTGTGCCTTGACGACGGTCGGCGCGGACCGTTGATCAACAAATGATAGTGGCAGGCTCGGCGAAGGGCGGTGGCGCAGGTGGGCGAAGAGGTCGCACGGCACGAGTTCTCGCGCGAGGACCGTACGCAGTACCGGCAGAAGATCCGGCGCAGCCTCGACGTGTTCGCGTTGATGCTGCGCGAGTCGCGGTTCGAGTTCGAGCGGCCGCTGACCGGCATGGAGATCGAGCTCAACCTGGTCGGCGAGGACGCGGACCCGGCCATGTGCAACCAGGAGGTCCTCGACGCGCTGGCCGACCCGGACTTCCAGACCGAGCT
The DNA here is from genome assembly GCF_030757795.1 of Actinoplanes oryzae. Taxonomy (GTDB): domain Bacteria; phylum Actinomycetota; class Actinomycetes; order Mycobacteriales; family Micromonosporaceae; genus Actinoplanes. The sequence continues at coordinate 2,725 of NZ_JAUQWH010000314.1, read as the reverse complement.
GGGCCAGTTCAACATCGAGATCAACGTCGCGCCCCGGCGGCTCGGCGGCGACGGCAACGCCGACCTGGAACGCGAGCTGCGGGCCAGCCTCAACAACGCGGAGAAGCACGCCCGCAGCGTCGGCGTGCACACCGCCATGATCGGCATCCTGCCCACGCTGCGCCGCGAGCACCTGACCGCCGCGACCCTGTCCACCAACCCCCGGTACGCCCTGCTCAACGAGCAGATCTTCGCCGCCCGGGGCGAGGACCTCGACATCCGCATCGACGGCGTCGACCGCCTCGCCGTGACGACCGACTCCATCGCCCCCGAGGCGGCGTGCACCAGCACCCAGTTCCATCTGCAGGTCAGCCCCGACCAGTTCGCCGCGTACTGGAACGCCGCCCAGGTCGTCGCCGGCGTCCAGGTCGCCCTGGGCGCCAACTCACCGCTGCTGTGCGGGCGCGAGCTGTGGCGCGAGACCAGGATCCCCCTCTTCGAACAGGCCACGGACACCCGCTCCGAGGAGATACGAGCGCAGGGCGTACGCCCCCGGGTGTGGTTCGGCGAACGCTGGATCACCTCGGTCTTCGACCTCTTCGAGGAGAACGTCCGCTACTTCCCCGCCCTCCTGCCCATCTGCGACGACGAGGACCCCGAGAAGACCCTGGAGAGCGGCGACACCCCGGCCCTCTCCGAGCTCCGCCTGCACAACGGCACGGTCTACCGCTGGAACAGGCCGATCTACGCGGTCGTACGCGGCCGCCCCCACCTGCGCGTCGAGAACAGGGTCATGCCCGCCGGCCCCACCGTGGTCGACACGGTCGCCAACGGCGCCTTCTACTACGGACTCGTCCGCATGCTCGCCGAGGCCGACCGTCCGATCTGGACCCAGATGTCCTTCAGCGCCGCCGAGGAGAACTTCCACTCCTGCGCCCGCCACGGCATCGCCGCCTCGGTCTTCTGGCCGGGTCTCGGCTACGTCCCCGTCTCCGAGCTGGTCCTCCGCCGCCTCCTGCCGCTGGCCCACGAGGGCCTCAACCGGTGGGGCGTCCCCCAGGACCAGCGCGAACGCCTCCTGGGCATCATCGAGCAACGCTGCCTCACCGGCCGCAACGGCGCGACCTGGCAGGTCGACACGCTGCACCACCTGGAGGGTGAGGGCCACATGGACCGCCAGCAGGCCCTCCACGAGATGCTGAAGCGCTACCTCCCGCTGATGCACGAGAACATCCCGGTCCACGAATGGGACCTGCCCTGACCCTCAAAACTGCCCGGCTGCGATGCCCCGCTTGAGGGCCTCCCACTCCGCTCGGTCGAACGTGACGACCACGTCAGGACGCTGACTGTTCCGAACATGGACGCTGTCACCGGTGACAGCGATCTCGGCGCAGGCCGAGTCTGCGCAGTTCAAGCTTCGTTGCCAGGTAATCCGGTCGGGCGTCTCGCTCATGTGAAACCTCCCTGTCCAGCACCCAGCGTACGGGCGCCGGCACAGCGAAGGAAGAAAGTGTGACGGCCGAGGTGGTGCGCCGCATGCACCCGAGGAGTCGGGCACATGCGGCGCCTCTCGTCATCTCGCGATGTCGCCGGCGACGATTCTCGCCGTGAAGTTCTGCCAGTCCTGCCTGGACACCCGCATCACCGGGCCCTGCGGATCCTTGGCATCACGCATGGCGACGTGCTCGCCGTCGAGCGCCACCTCGACGCATGCACCGTCGGCGCAATAGCTGCTCCTCTTCCACTCCGTTGTGGTCGACGCCATCTCTCTTCCGTTCTCTTTAGATCTGCAGGGACGCGCCGGACGGACGGTTGTTCGCGCGGCGACGATTCAAGGGCGGCCTCGCTGAGCGCGGGACCGCAGCACGGCCGCCTCGGCCTCGATGGCGCTGATCGACTGCTCCTCGTCGAGCGACAGACTCCACAGATCCTCGAAGATCTGGCGGTGGAACTGAACCTCGGCCCGGTCGTGGTTCAGGTCGTCACGCACGTACGACTCTCGGTAGAGCACGGCATCGCCGGGCTCGTCGCTGAGGTCGAGGACGACGAAAGGGCCGATGACACCCAGGATGGCGCCCTGCTCCAGGGGCACGATGCGGATGTTGACGTTCGGGCGCCGGGCAACGCCGGCCAGCTCGGTCAACTGCTCCGCCATGATCGCCGGGCCGCCGATGTTTCTCTGCAGTGCCGACTCGTCGAGGATGAGCAGGAACTGGGCTCCGTCGTCGGCGTCGGCGAAGTTCCGTCGCCGCTGCATGCGAACATCGAGCCGGACCTGGCGATCCTCCGCGCTGAGACTCTTGGAGTACCAGCTGATGATCGTGTCGGCATAGGACCGGGTCTGCAGGACGCCGGGCACCAGGACGGGCTGGTAGACCCGGATGGCGGTCGCTTCGTTCTCGAACTGCAGCAACTGGGCGTACGCCGGAGTCAGATGATCCCGGAACTTCTGTGCCGTCCACCAGCGCTGGCGGCGGGAGATCCGGGCTTCCTCGAGGAGAAGGTCGATCTCCTCGGCGTCGGTGACGCCGTAGAGGTCGAGGAGGGCGCGGAGGTCGGTGCCGGAGACGCTGACGTCGCCGGCCTCGATGCGCTGGACCTTGCTGAGTGACCAGCCCGTGCGGTCGGCGACGACGCCCTGGCTCCAGCCGGTGGCCTCGCGGGCCTTGCGCAGGGCGAGGCGGACCCGGCGCCGGGCGACGGCGGGAGACTCTCCTGGCGAGGGCACGTCGGTGGCCTTTCGGGC
>NZ_JAUQWH010000313.1 GCF_030757795.1 Actinoplanes oryzae | reverse complement strand
GGCCGGTTCCGGCCGCGTTCGCGGTGGCGGCGCCGGCGGGCTGGTTTCGGTGCGCGTTCGCGCGGTGGCGGGTGTGGCCAAGGTCCGCAATGCTGGATGCCGTGACGACCCCCCAGCAGCTCGACGAGCGCTTCCGTGACGCGGTGGCGGCCCTCCGGCCGGCCGGGCACCGTCGTGACCAGGGCGAGCCCGTCCGGGAGGGCTCGGCGCTGACCGGCGCCCGGGCGCGCGAGCTCTTCGACGCCCAGCTGGTCAGCCGCCACCTCGACCTGGCCGCGCGCTGGCTGCGCAGCTTCAACGAGGGCTATTACACGATCGGCTCGTCCGGCCACGAGGGCAACGCCGCCGTCGCCGCGGCGCTGCGCCCCGACGATCCCGCCCTGCTGCACTACCGGTCCGCGGCCTTCCACTGTGTCCGGGTGCTCCAGGCCGCCCAGCGGTCCGGCCCCGCCGACCCCGAGCACGATCCGCTGCTCGAGGCCGCCGGCGACGTGCTGCGCGGGGTGGTGGCGTCGGCCGCGGAGCCCATCGCCGGCGGGCGGCACAAGGTCTTCGGGCGCGCCGACCTGGCGATCGTCCCGGCCACGGCGGCGGTGGCGTCGCATCTGCCGCGGGCGGTCGGCATCGCGTACGGGATGAGCGCCGCCCCCCACCTGCGCGGTGTCGACCCGCCGTGGCCGTCGGACGCGATCGTCGTGGCCTCCTTCGGCGACGCGTCGATCAACCACGCCGGGGCGGCAACTGCCTTCAACACCCTCGGGTGGTACGCCCGGAAGGGCCGGAACCTCCCGCTGCTGCTCGTCTGCGAGGACAACGGCTACGGGCTGAGCGTCCCGTCGCCGGAGGGCTGGGTCGCCGAAGCGCTGGGCAGCCGGCCGGGGCTCCGCTACTTCCACGCCGACGGCACCGACCTGGCGGCCACCTTCGACGTGGCGCGGGAGGCCGCCGATTACGTCCGGGGCGAGCGCCGGCCCGCGGTGGTGCACCTGCCGGTCGTACGGCTGATGGGTCATGCCGGGGCGGACACCGAGACGGCGTACCGGGCCGCCGCGGAGATCGCCCGCGACCTGGAGCGGGATCCCCTGGCCGGCACCGCGCGGCTGCTCGTCGAGGGCGGCTTCGCGACCCCCGAGGACCTCATGACCAGGTACGACGAACTGGGCTGGCAGGTGCGCAAGGTCGCCGAGGAGGTGCTGGGCGAGCCGAAGCTGGCGTCCCTCGCGGAGGTCGCCGCCCCGCTGGCCCCCCGCCGCCCGTTGCGGGTCGCGAAGCACGTCGCCGACACGGCCGGGCGCGCGAGCGGGATCGGTTCGATGGCCCGCACCCAGGCCTTCGGCGGCCGGCTGCCCGAGCAGGCGGGCCCATTGACCCTGGCGCAGACCCTCACCGCCGCCCTGACCGACGCGATGCTCGCGCACCCCGGCGCCCTGGTCTTCGGCGAGGACGTCGCGGTCAAGGGCGGCGTCTACGGCGTCACGCGCACCCTGCGCGACCGCTTCGGCGGCGAGCGGGTCTTCGACACGCTGCTCGACGAGACCACGATCCTCGGGCTCGCGCTGGGCACCGGGCTGGCCGGGATGCTGCCGATCCCCGAGATCCAATATCTGGCGTACCTGCACAACGCCGAGGACCAGCTCCGCGGCGAGGCGGCGACGATGCAGTTCTTCTCGCGGGGCGCCTTCCGCAACCCGATGGTGGTCCGGGTCGCCGGGCTCGCCTACCAGCACTCCTTCGGCGGCGACAACTCCGTCGCCGTGCTGCGCGACGTGCCGGGCCTGGTCCTGGCCGTGCCCTCCCGCGCGGCCGACGCGGCACCGCTGCTCCGCTCCTGCGTCGCCGCCGCGGCCTGCGACGGCACGGTCAGCGTGTTCCTGGAGCCGCTCGCCCTCTACCAGACGAAGGACCTCTACCGGCAGGGCGACAACGAGTGGCTGGCGCCCTACGCCCCGCCGGGGGAGTGGGCCGGCGCGCACATCCCCATCGGCCGCGCCCAGACCTACCCGGTCGGGTCCGGCGAGGATCTGACCATCCTGACCTTCGGCAACGGGGTCCGCATGTCGCTGCGGGTGGCCGCGCAGCTCGCCGCCGAGGGCTACGGATCCCGAGTAGTGGACCTGCGCTGGTTGAGCCCGCTGCCGACCGCGGACCTGCTCCGGGAGGCCGCGGCGACCCGCCGGGTCCTGATCGTGGACGAGACCCGGCGCTCCGGCGGGGTGGGCGAGGGCATTCTCGCTGCCCTGGTGGACGGCGGTTTCGTGGGCGCCGTGCGCCGGATCGCGGGCGCGGACACCCCCGTTCCGCTCGGTCCGGCAGCGCAGCACGTCCTGATCGGGGAAGATGCCATCACGCAGGGTGCCCACGCCCTGCTGGCGCGGTAAATTGCCACACACCCGGTGCGCCACTTGCGCACAGGGCCGCGAATGTGTGGACTACCTCCACACATGTGCCGAGAACAGCAAGGAGGAATTCGACAGTGAGCGCGACCGCTGGTCAGGCCGACGGCGTACGCAGCCTGGCGGACCGGTTCGGCTTCGAGCCGAACATGGTGGTCATGGAGATGGGCTACGACGACGATGTCGACGAGGATCTCCGTGATGCCCTGACCGAACGCGTGGGCGAGTTGGTCGACGAGGACACCGACGAGGTGGTCGACGCGGTGCTCCTCTGGTACCGCGACGGCGACGACGATCTCTTCGAAGTACTGACGGACGCCCTGAGCCCGCTCGCGGACAGCGGCGTGGTGTGGCTCCTGACCCCCAAGGCCGGGCGAGACGGACACGTCGAGCCCAGCGAGGTCAGCGAGAGCGCCCCGACCGCCGGCCTCCAGCAGACCTCCACGGTGAACGCCGGCAAGGACTGGACCGCGGCCCGCCTGGTCTCGTCCCGGGGCGCCAAGAAGAAGTAGGCCCCCCGGCCCGATGCCGCGCGGCTTCTCCGCCGCCGCGCGGCCATGTCGCCGTGCCCGCGCGGCGGTCTTTCCGCTGCTCCCGCGGCCTCTCGTCGTGCGCTCGCGGCCCTTTCGTGGTGCCCTCTTGGCTGTCTCGTCGTGCGCTCACGATCGTCTTGTCGTGCCCTCGTTAGGCTGGGGGCGTGACCATCGACGTGGGCTCCCGGGCGCCGGACTTCACCCTCAAGGACCAGAACAACCAGGAAGTCACCCTGTCGGACTTCCGGGGCCGCAAGGCGGTGCTGCTGGTCTTCTACCCGCTGGCCTTCACCGGCACCTGCCAGGGCGAACTGACCGAGCTCCAGGCCCACCTCCCGGAGTACGCCAACGACCGCCTCCAGGTCCTCACCATCAGCGTCGACTCCGTCTACACCCACAAGGTCTGGGCCGACCGCGAAGGCTACACATTCCCCCTCCTCAGCGACTTCTGGCCGCACGGCGCCGTCGCCCAGGCCTACGGGATCTTCAACGACCAGGCAGGCTTCGCCGACCGCGGCACCTTCCTGATCGACGAGGACGGGACGATCCGCTTCGCCGAGCACCAGCCCCCCGGCCACCCCCGCGACCAAACCACCTGGCGAGACGTCGTCACAAACCTGATCCCCTGACGCCTGCCCTGCCCCTTCGCAAGCGGGCAGTGTCCCCCCGTGTTGTCAAGCGAGGGGTCGTCGGCCTCGCCGGCGTCCCCCGTCCCTGTCCTCCTCGTCCCGCAGCGCTGTCCCTCCCATGCCACCGGGCCGGACGGGCGGCTGGACGCGAGGCCAAGGTAGGATGACCACTCCGGTACCCCAGGAACCGGGCGCGTAGCTCAGTGGGAGAGCACTCGCCTTACAAGCGAGGGGTCGTAGGTTCGAAACCTACCGCGCCCACCAC
>NZ_JAUQWH010000312.1 GCF_030757795.1 Actinoplanes oryzae | reverse complement strand
GCGAGTCGTCGACGGTCCGGTGCACGTCGGAGGTCCAGGTGCGCAGATCGTGCACGTGCAGGTCGAGCGTGCCCGCGCCCCGGGCCTTGCCGATGAGCGACAGGTCCAGGGGGGCGAAGTACTCGGGGAAGATCGAGACGACGTCGACGCGCACTACAGGTCCAGCAGTCCCTCGGGCAGATCGGCGACGATCCGGCCGCCCTTGAGGTCGACCGTGGGGATCAGCGCCGAGACGAACGGGATGAGCGCCGTGCCGCCGGCCGCCTTCTTCAGGACGATGAGGTCGGAGGCGGGCGCGTGGTCGATCCGGTCGACCGTGCCCAGCGTGACGCCCCCGGTGTCGACGACCGCGAGCCCGACCAGCTGGTGGTCGTGGAACTCGTCGGGGTCGGACGGCGGGGCCACCTCGGCGCTGTCGACCTGCAGCAGCACGCCGCGCAGCTCCTCGGCGATGTTGCGGTCGTGGACGCCCTCGAACTGGGCGATGACCCGCCCCTGGTGCCAGCGCAGCGACTCGAGCGTCAATGTCGGCGGCACCTCATAGCGCACGCCGGGCGCGGGAGCGGCGGCGGCGACCGCCGGGCCGGTGCTCACCCGGCGGTCACGCTGGACCTCCGTGTGGAACACCGCCCCGGCGGTGAATCTCGCCTCTGGCTCGTCGGTCCGGACTGTCACCAGGACCTCCCCACGGATCCCGTGGGGCTTACCGATATGACCGACTACCAGCAGCATCGTGTGACAGCAGCCGATCAGTAGGCGTCGACGATGTCGACGCGGATGCCGCGCCCACCGATCGACCCGATGACCTGACGCAGCGCCTTGGCCGTGCGCCCGCCACGCCCGATGACCGTTCCCAGGTCCTCGGGGTGCACGCGCACCTCGAGCCGCTTGCCGCGGCGCGAGTCGACCATGCGCACCCGGACGTCGTCCGGGTTGTCGACGATGCCCTTGACGAGGTGCTCCAGCGCGGGCCGGAGCGCCCCGTCAGCTCGCGTCGGCGCCGGCACCGGCCGGGTCCTTCGCGTCCTCGGCGACGGCCTCGCGGGTCGGCTCCGCCGGGTCGACGGCCTTGGTGTCGGTCGGGCGGTCGGCGGCAACCTCGGGCGCGGCCGGGGTCTTGCCGTCGGCCGGCTTGTCGGCCTTCGACTTCTTGGGGGTCTGCGCCTTGGCCGGGGTGTCGGCAACGCCGGCGGCGGCCTTGGCCTCGGCCTCGTAGGCGGCCTGACGGTTCGCCTTCTCCGGCGCCACGAGCAGCGGCGGCGGGGCGGGAAGGCCCTTGAACTGCTGCCAGTCGCCGGTCTTCTCCAGGATGCGCTGCACGGCCTCGCTCGGCTGTGCGCCGACCGAGAGCCAGTACTGCACGCGCTCGCTCTTGACCTCGATCACCGAGGGGTCGTGCTTCGGCTGGTAGATGCCGACGTACTCGATGGCACGGCCGTCACGCTTGGTGCGCGAGTCGGCGACGACGATGCGGTACTGCGGGTTGCGGATCTTGCCCATCCGCAGGAGCCGGATCTTAACGGCCACGGTTGTTTCGCTCCAGATGACGACGTGGGTGAGCCGAACGGAACCCACGTGGGGAGTGGGGCCGATGTCTCGTGGACCGGCAGGCGAGGGGTTAGAGGGCGCCGCGCATGCCGTATACCAGTCGTCCATTCTGCCAGACGGGAGCCGGTGTCTCCCAATCGGGCCGGGAACCCGTCACCCGAGCTTCGCGAAGGAGGCCTGCGCCGCGGCGCCGAGGGTGCGGAACGGGGCTTCGCAGACCCGCCGGTCCCAGCCGTCGATCGAGGCGGGAAGCGCCACCTCGATGCCCACGATCAGGTTGTGGTCACGCGCCTGGACCTGGAACCGGAGCAGGCTGTTGCCCGGGTCGTGACTGCCGAAGGCCTCCTGCCCGGCGTCCGGCACGTCGCGCACGATCGTCTCGTCCAGGATGCCGTCGCTCTGGGCGGCCCGGTGCTGCCCGTGGCTCAGCTCGGCCGCGGGCGCGTTGCCGTACCACTCCAGGACGACGATGGCGGCACCCCGGGGCGTGTCCTCCGTCGGGCCCGGCATCCGGAAGTTGCAGGTGAGCTGCCGGGCGCCACCGCCCGCGTCGGGCTCGTACTTCTGGTCCAGCGCCACCGCAGGCCCCAGCACCGCCGCGACCGGGCCCAGGTCGATCGACGCACAGCCGTCCGGCCGGGCCTCGTACCGGATGCCGATGAAGTCCCGCACCCACCAGACGCCGTAGGCCGTGGTCGCGATGACGATCAGCAGAGACAGCGCGAAGAGCAGCAGCCGAGGCTTGCGGGGCGGAGGATCCCAGACGGTCACCTGGGCAGCGTAGAGATCATCGTCTCCGTCCGCCGCCCCGATTTCCGTGGCGTAGCTCTCAGAAGGTCCGCGGCTCGGCCCGCCTGTCCCAGCCCGCCGGCAGCGACGCGAAGGGCTCCCAGGACGGGTCCGGCTCGAAGTCCGTCCACGTCCCGTCGAACGGGAAGTCACCGGCCTCGATCCGCTTGACCACGTCCCGCCCCGACGCCCACAACGCGGCCTCGTCGCGCACCCAGTAATGCTCGGGCACGGCGAGCCGCTCGGCCAGCTCGTCCTCGTCCTTCCACCGCCACGTCCGGTCGGGGAACACCTCGATGTCGAGGTCGTAGTCGATCACGTCGACGCCGGCCAGGGTGCCGTCGTCCCAGCGCAGGCCGCGCGCCTCGAGGTTGACGTACCAGTTCTTGAAGCGGTCACGATCGTCGCGGAAGAACCAGACCGAGTGATCGGCCCCGGTCGGCAGGAACTTGAGCACGCCCGGCCCCTGCCACGTCGTCTCGATCACCTTGGTGGGCAGCGTCACCCACTCGGTGAACGGCATGTCGCGGATGCCGCGGCCGTCGAGGGCCACCTCGACGGTGATCGCCGAGCCGCGGGCCAGCCACAGCAGCAGCCCGCGCTCGTCGTCGGAGACCACCCGGCAGGGCCGCACCGAGGCGATGCGCGGCCCGTCGATGTTGCGGTAGAGAACGGTCCGCCCGGGCGCGAACGCCATCAGTAGGCGCGCGCCAGGATCGCCACCACGCCCGGCTCGTCCTCCGACTCGGGCACCGAGCCGTCCGGGTTGACCAGGCAGCGCACGGTCACCGCCTTGCCGTTGGCCTCGGCCTCGCCCTCGGCGCCGACCGCCGACCACGGGATCCGCGCCCAGCCGGTCTGCGCGGCCTCGATGGCGTCGCCCAGGGTCTTGACCTCGGTGGTGTTGTCCTCGCGGTGCTGCAGGGCCGAGTCGTAGAGCCGCTGCTGGTCGGCCTTCAACGCGGCGACGACGTCGTTGACGACCTCGCCGAGCGCGACCGGCGACTTGGTGCCGTCGGTGCGCCGGGCGACCACGGCATTGCCGGCCGCCAGGTCGCGCGGGCCGACCTCCACCCGTACGGGAATGCCCTGCAGCTCGGCGTCGACGGCCCGGCGGCCGAACGGGATGTCCGCCCGGTCGTCGAGCTTGACCCGCACGCCGGCCGCCTTGAGCTCGTCGCGCAGCTTGACCGCCGCCTCCTGGACGCCCTCGCCGGCCTTGATCACCATGATCTGGGCCTGGATCGGGGCGAGCGCGGGCGGCAGCCGCAGCCCGTTGTCGTCGCCGTGCACCATGATCAGGCCGCCGATCATGCGCGTGGTGCTGCCCCACGAGGTCGTCCACGTGTGCTCGACCCCGCCGGCCTGCGACGTGTAGGTGATGTCGAACGCCTTCGCGAAGTTCTGCCCCAGCTCGTGCGACGTGCCCATCTGCAGGGCCTTGCCGTCGCCCATCATGGCCTCGAGGGTCATGGTGTTGATCGCG
>NZ_JAUQWH010000311.1 GCF_030757795.1 Actinoplanes oryzae | reverse complement strand
GTCCTGGATGCCGTAGAGCGTCAGCAGGTCCCGCACGTCACGAGGGGTCACCGCGACCCGGGCCGTCTCGATCCGGGTGACCTTGGCGGAGTGCCATTCGAAATGCCGGGAGACGCTTTCCTGGGTCAAACCGGCACGCTCGCGGCACCGTTTCAGCTCGGCGCCCAGACGACGCCGTCGCAGCGTGGGTCCTTCGTCTGTGGACATCGAACTCCCTCGTCGTGAAATTACGGCGCCGCGTACTTGTTCCGGGTCTGGCGATCCTCGACCCTGTGCGCGCGTGCACATGGTCGCACGGGTGCCGATTCCACCGTGGACGACACTGCCGAGTTTCCGAGTCTAGTACTTCTTGCGTTGAACCCGAGGGTGGGTACATGATGCTTCCGACAGCGAGTTATTGCCTTCTATACAGGTTGTTGCCCCGTCGACAATCGGGTCGACGTTTCCAAAGGAGTGGCGGCGTGCTGGCTGACCAGTTCTTCCTGATCGCCCACGAGGACCGCACCGGCCGGTCCCGTCTGCACCCCCGGGCCACCGGCCTCGGGCTGGCCGCGGCCCTGCTCGGCGAGCTGGTGCTCGAGGGCCGGCTGCGGATCATCGACGGGGAAATGCGGATAGACAGCAGGATGCCACCGCGCGACTCGCTGTCGCACTCGATCCTCGAGCTGCTGATCGCCCAGCCGCAGCACCGCGAGGTGCGCACCTGGCTCGCCTACCTGTCGCAGGACGCGGCGGAGCGGGTGGGGGAGCGGCTCATGCGCTCCGGCGCCGTCGAGCCCGTGACCCGCCGGCGCATGCTGTCGACGCAGACCTTCTACATGCCCAACAACGAGGCGCAGCGCAACGCCGCCGCCTGGGCACCGATGCGGCTGGCCAACATCATGGTCCGCGGCCTGGAGATGTCCATCGGCGACCGGCTGCTGGCCGGCCTGGTGGTGGCCACCGGTCTCACGCGCTACGTGCTGTGGGACTTCGAGGTGCACCGTCAGGCCCTCACCCAGCTGCCCACGGCCATCGGCTCGCTGCCGGAGGACCTGCGCCAGCTCATCGAGCACACGGAGGCGTCCGTGGGATCGGTGCTCGCCGTCGGTCGGCGGTGAGCCCGGTCGGCCGGCACCACCGCCGGCGGGACAACTTCGATCAGTGGGCTGGGAGGCTCTTGATGGCACGTAAGGACATGTCCGAACCGGACATCGTGTCCACCGCACTGGCACGGAACCGGCTCGGGGTGCCCTCCGTGGTCTTCTTCGGGGTGGCGGGAGCCGCGCCCCTGACAGTGATCATCGGCAGCATCACGACCATCTACGCCGTGGTCGGCAACACCGCGGTTCCGCTCATCTACTTCGTCGTCGCCGGCATCCTCTCGATCTTCACGGTCGGGTTCGTCGCGATGAGCCGGCACATCGTCAACTCGGGTGCCTTCTACTCCTACATCAGCCACGGCCTCGGCCGGATCCCGGGCGTCGGTGCCGCCTTCGTGGCCCTCCCGGCGTACGCGCTGATGCAGATCGGCCTGTTCGGGCTCTTCGGCGTCGTGGCATCGGGGGTGCTCGACGGGCTCGGCTTCACGGTCGGCTGGTTCACCTGCGCGATAGCGGCCTGGGTGCTGACGGCCGTGCTCGGCCTGCTCTGGGTCGACCTCAGCGGCAAGGTGCTCGCGGTCCTGCTGGTCGCCGAGATCGCCATCGTGCTGCTCTACGACGTCGTCATGGTCGCGAACCCGGCCGGCGGCTCGGTGTCCTTCTCCACGCTCAACCCGGTGCAGGTCTTCACGCCCGAGGTCGCCGCCATGATGGTGCTCGCCATCGCCGGCTTCGTCGGCTTCGAGGCGACCGTGGTGCTCTCCGAGGAGACCAAGGACCCGAAGAAGACCATCGCCCGCGCGACCCACCTGGCGGTCATCCTCGCCGGCCTGCTCTGCGGCCTGTCCGCCTGGGCCATGTCGGTGGGCGCCGGCCCGCGCACGATCGTGGCGCGCGCCGAGTCCGACGAGACCGACCTGGTCTTCAACCTGGTCAGCCCGCACGTGCCGGAAGTGCTCATCAACGTCGGCTACGTGCTGTTCATGACGAGCATCTTCGCCGCGCTGCTGGCCTTCCACGCCGCCGTCTCGCGCTACCAGTTCGCCCTGGGCCGCGAGGGCGTGCTGCCCCGGGCCTGGGGTTACACCCACCCGCGGACCGGCGCGCCGATCGTCGGCTCGATCACCCAGAGCCTGCTCGCCCTCGGCGTGCTGGTTATCTACCGGATCACCGGGGCGGACCCGCTGGTCTACCTCTTCGCCTGGCTCACCACGGTCGGCGGCCTGGGCGTGCTGATCCTCATGTGGAGCGCCTCCGCGGCGGTCATCATGTTCTTCCACAAGCGCAGCGACCACCACGAGGGCGCCTGGCGCAGCCGGATCGCCCCGATCATCGCCTTCGTGCTGCTCAGCATCATCCTGGCGGCGACGGTCATCGGCCTCGGCGACCTGCTGCAGGTGGAGGACGGCTCGATCTTCCACTGGCTGTTCCCGACCGGCTACCTGCTCTTCGCCGTCGCGGGCTTCGTCTGGGCGGTCATCATGCGCAAGGCCCGTCCCGGGGTCTACCACGGCATCGGCCGCGGCGGCGACAACGCCTTCGTCGCCGACCTGCCGCGCCAGCGCAGCACCGGGCTGGACCACCCCGAGCCGATGAGCATCAAGGCGATGATGGAGAGCGCCCGGGCCAACGCGGCGGTCAACGGGCACAACCCGTGGCAGCCGGAGCTCGCTCCGCCGCCCGCGGCCGGTCCGGCAGGCGGGGGTTACCCGCCCAGTGGCTACCCGGAGGGCCCGACACCGGGCGGTTACCCGGCCGGTCCTCCGGGCGGTGGTCACCCCGGGCACTACACCGGCGGTCAGTACCAGGGCGGCTATCCGGGCGACCCGTACGACCGGCGGCCGGGGGAGCCGGGGCCCCAGGGATACCAGGGCGGGCCGCCGCCCGGCGGGTACCCGGGCGGCTATCCCGACGACCAGCGGCACTACCCGCGCGGCGACGGCTGACCCGCCCGCCGGGGCACTCCACAACTCCACAGACTCAGCAGGGAACACGCCGTGCCGCTCCCCGGTCCCGAGAGGAGAGGAGGTTCGTGCCGGCCGGATCCGCCAGCCCCCCAAAAGCTCGGATCCCGCCGAAGCGGTGAGCGGTGCCGGCGTGCCCGATCGCGCGGGGCGGCCCGAACCATGACGGTTCGGGCCGCCTGCGCGCGTCCGGGGGGACACGGGAGGAGCCAGGCCGGGGCGCTCAGGCGGCCTGCGGGAACTGGTAGATCCAGAACTGCTGCGCGTCCATCATCTCGGCGTCGCAGTTGCCGGAGAGCCGCTGCAGCATCAGGCGGACGACGCGGCCCATCTTGCGCTGCTCGTCGTTGTAGCTGCAGAAGTCGAGCCCGATGATGCCGCCCTGGGCCGCGGCGAACAGGTACATCGCCTCCACCAGGTCGGCGAAGGACGAGTTGGCGCGTCCCGTGGGTGCCACCGCGACGAAGCCGCAGTACCAGATCTTGCGCTGGACGTAGAGCTCCGGCCAGCGCCGCTCGAAGTACGCCGGCGAGATGAGCGGCATCGCGTCGAGGTCGTTCGTGTAGGTCGACAGCCCGACCAGGTTGCCCTCGTCGTCGAGACTCAGGTACTTCTGCACCCGGCCGTCCCGCATCACCTCGTCGAACTCGTTGCGGAACATGAGGTGACGCTGCACCGCCATGGCATTGATGCCGCGGAAGGTCTCCTCGTACATTTTCCACGTGGTCTCGATGAGCTCGTCGTCGTTGATCTGCTCGACAACCTTGACAACCATGCGACGCTCCCCGATGTGCTGAGCCGAGGCCACCAACTCCTATGGCACTCAAGCCAATCGATGTGCTCTGAGACCAGAGTACGGAGCGTATTTGAGGGATTACAAGCAGTGATTTATGCCAAGGTCATCGTGTCCTGAATTGACCGGGAACGTGATCATCGGGATCGTGAATGGCCTGTTCACGCCGCCTGCCGTCCGGCTTGCGGAAGCGTCCGTCCGGG
>NZ_JAUQWH010000310.1 GCF_030757795.1 Actinoplanes oryzae | reverse complement strand
CGTCCTTGGCGAAGGCCTTCGAGCCCTCGAGCCGGGCGGCGGCGGCGCTCGGGCCGAAGCAGGCGACACCCTTCGCGCGTACGGCATCGGCGACGCCCGCCACGAGCGGTGCCTCCGGGCCGATCACCACGAGGTCGGCCGCCAGCTCCACGGCCAGCGCGGCCACGGCCGCGGGGTCGGTGGCCTGGACGTCGCGCAGCTCGGCGACCGCGGCGATGCCCGGGTTGCCGGGGGCGGCGAAGAGCTGCTCCACCGAGGGGTCTGCGGCCAGGCCGACTGCGAGGGCGTGCTCACGCCCGCCGGATCCGATGAGAAGTACGCGCACCCGGCGATCCTACGGGCCGCCGCCGGAACGACCGAACTTGTCCACATTGCACCCGGTGCAGTCACGTGATCACAGCCTGTGGATAACTCGGCAACCCTGTGGATAACCGGTCCGACCTGTGGACAACCATCCGGCGATGAGCTGCGGAGTCGCGTAAACTTCGGCAGTACCCGGACCTCTCCGCGTACGCCGTGTGTCAACGGAAGGCGTCAGTCAAAGTGCCGGTGATCGTGTTGGTCGGCGCCCAGTGGGGCGACGAGGGCAAGGGCAAGGCCACGGACCTGCTGGGCGACCGGCTGGACTACGTGGTGAAGTTCAACGGCGGCAACAACGCGGGCCACACCGTGGTGATCAAGGGTGAGAAATACGCCCTCCACCTGCTTCCGAGCGGCATCCTGACGCCGGGCGTGATCCCGGTCATCGGCAACGGCGTCGTGGTGGACCTGGCCGTCCTCTTCGAGGAGATCGACGGGCTCGAGGCCCGCGGCATCGACACCTCCCGGCTGCGGATCAGCGCCAACGCCCACGTCATCGCCTCGTACAACCGCTCCCTCGACAAGGTGAACGAGCGCTTCCTCGGCGCCCGCCGGATCGGCACCACGGGCCGCGGCATCGGCCCGACCTACGCCGACAAGATGAACCGCATGGGCGTGCGCGTCCAGGACCTCTTCGACGAGTCGATCCTCCGGCAGAAGGTCGAGGCGGCCCTGTCGTTCAAGAACCAGGTCCTGTCGAAGATCTACAACCGCAGCGCCATCAAGCCGGAGGAGGTCATCAAGGACCTGCTCTCCTATGCGGAGCGGCTGCGGCCCATGGTCGCCGACACCGCGCTCGAGCTGTCCCAGGCGCTCGACGAGGGCAAGGTCGTGCTCTGCGAGGCCGGCCAGGCGACGCTGCTCGACGTCGACCACGGCACCTACCCCTTCGTGACCAGCTCCAACGCGACCGCCGGCGGCGCCTGCACCGGCTCGGGCATCCCGCCGACCCGGGTCGACCGGGTGGTGGCCGTGCTCAAGGCGTTCACCAGCCGGGTCGGCGAGGGCCCCTTCCCGACCGAGCTGCACGACGAGATCGGCGACCACCTGCGCGAGGTCGGCCACGAGTACGGCACGACCACCGGTCGCCCCCGCCGCATCGGCTGGCTCGACCTGGTCATGGGCCGCTACGCCCAGCGGATCAACGGCGTCACCGACTTCGTGCTGACCAAGCTGGACAATTACGACGACATGGACGAGATCAAGGTCTGCGTCGCGTACGAGGTCAACGGCGTCCGCCACGACGAGATGCCGGTCAGCCAGAGCGACTTCCACCACGCCGTGCCGGTCTACGAGACGCTGCCCGGCTGGAAGACCAGCATCAGCGAGTGCCGCAACTTCGACGAGCTGCCGGAGAACGCGCAGCGCTTCGTCGAGTTCGTCGAGAGCCGCGTCGGCGCGCGCATCTCGATCGTCGGCGTCGGCCCCGGCCGGGAAGAGGTCATCGAGCGCCACTCGGTGCTGAGCGAGGCCTGACATGTACGACGTCATCCTGCTGAGCCTCGCGGAGAACGGCTCGGGCGCCGGCGGCTGCGGCGGTGCCTGTGGCGCGTGCGGCGTCCCGGACAAATCGGACGACATCGCGGCCTCGGTGAACGGGTCGGGCGATGCGGGCCGTGTGGACGGCATGAGCGGCGCGAGTGGGTGTGGGCACGATCACGGCGAGGGCGGCTGTGGGTCGTGCGCGGCGCCGCGGGTGCCCGTGCTCAAGTGCGCCGAGGCGCTGACCGAGGCCGGGGCGCGGGTCGAGACCGTGGTCGCCGGGTCGGACGCCGAGATCGACGCGGTGATCGCCCGGCTCGACGCGGCCCCGCGTACGGACGGATTGTCCTGGCCCGACGCGGACAGCAAGGTGCGCCTCGTGGTCGCCACCGCGGCGGACGGGCAGCTCCGGGCGGTGATGCGGCGACTGGTCCGGCGGTATGCGCCGCCGCCCAGCAAGCGGCCCGCCGACCTGGCCGACAACCGCACGGTGCCGGACCTGCCGCCGATCGGGATCCTTCCGCTCGATCCGGGCAACAAGGAAGACCTCGCCGCGCAGCTGGGGCTGCCCCGGGAGCCGGCAGCGGTGGCCGCCGCCGTCCTCAAGGGCAGTGTTCGGCGGCTCGACCTCCTCCGCAACGACGGCGGATCGGTCACAGTGGACGGCGCGCTGGTCGGCGGCGTCGACGAGGCCGGCCGCGCGGTGCCGTGGCGGGGGCGCATCGAGGTCGACGACGCGGTCCTCTCCGACGGCACGGACGGCATCGTGGCGTGTGCGATCGGTAACGCCGGGGCCTACGCGGAGTTCGACGGCCTGCGCCTGCTCGCGGACGGCGACCCCACCGACGGCCGGGTCGAGGTCGCGGTCGCGGTGCCGAAAGTGGTCAAGCAGCGCTTCAAGAAGCCGACGGTACGCGTCGAGGTGCGCCGCGCCCGCGGACGAGCGGTCTCGGTGCTCCCGCGCGACGGCGAGCTGCAGTTCCTCGATGACGGCGTCGCCGGGACCATGGCCCGCAAGCGCTCGTGGTGGACCGAGCCCGGGGCCTGGGCAGTGTACGAGGCATGACCGTTTGTGCGAGTCTGAAGAGATAGCACGCAGGTACGACTGAGCTTGACGGGGAGGATCCATCCGTGGAGGACGAGAACGCCGACCGCGTCTACGTCCCGGGCACGAACGGCACGACACCCGACCGGGACGTCGAGCCCTTCTGGCCGCCGGAGGAGCTGGACAACACGCCGGCACCCGGGGGGCGGCCGGCGCCGCACACCCCCGCCCCGGCGTACCCGGCCCAGCCCGGGCACGGCAACGGAGGCGTCTACCGGCCGGGCGATCGCGCGGCGCAGCCCGGCCCGTCCGCCCCCTCCACCAACGGCAGCCACGCTGGTAACGGCGGTCTCGCCCGGGACAGCAGTCTTGCCGGTAACGGCAATCTCGCCAGTAACGGCAGTCTCGCCGGTAACGGCAGCCACGCGGGTGGGGCCATCCACGGCGGCGGTCCGATCCCGACCTCGGGCCCGGCGAGCAGCGGCGCTTACGGTCAGCCCGGCAGCTCGCATGGCCAGCACGGCAGCTCGCACGGCCTGCCCGGCGCCCATGGGCAGCCCGGCGGCGCCTACGGGAGCAACAGTGCCGGCAGCACGCCCTTCGGCGCTCCCGGCGCAAGCAGCAGCGTGCCGGGCGGATCGAACCCGGTCGCCCCGAACGGCACAGCAGTGCCCCGCAGCGGCCCGGCGGGCTCCAGCGGCGCGGCGGGCTCCAGCGGCGCGGCCGACCCCACCGGCCCGGCCGGCTCCAGCGGCGTGACAGGCATGGGCAGTGGCGCGACGGGCACGGGCAGTGGTGCGGCCGGTTCGGGTCATGGTGCGGTGGGTGTAGGGAACGGCTCGGCGGGAGGGAACGCCGGTGGTTCCGCGCGGGTGCCGGCGCCTGATGGCACCGGGCGGCCGTGGTCGCAGGGCGGCACCTCGCCCGAGCAGGTCAGCCCCGCTCCGCTGCCGGCGAATCACCCGACGCCTCCCTCGAGCTTGTTCCGGGGCCCGGGCACGCCGTCCGGTCCGAGCGTGACCGCCAAGAACGGCCAGGCGACGCAGCCGACCTCCGGCGGTCCGGCTACTGACTCTCCCGTGCAGCCCATCTCTGGTAGCCCGGACTCGGGCGGGTCGGTGCGGCCGACGTCCGCCAGCCCGGCCTCCGGGGCTCCTG
>NZ_JAUQWH010000031.1 GCF_030757795.1 Actinoplanes oryzae | reverse complement strand
TCCCGCCGGTGCGCCCGCGCGGCTATCTGGAGATCCGCTATCTCGACGCCCAGCCCGGCGACGCGTGGCTCGCGCCGGTGGCCGCCGTCGCCGCGTTGCTCGCCGACCCGGCCGTCACCGACCAGGTGCTCGACCTGACCGAGGCCACCGCGACCCGGTGGGAGACGGCGTTCCGGGCCGGGGCCGCCGACCCCGAGCTGCGCCGCACCGCGGCCGCCGTGCTCGACCTCGCCTGCCGCAATCTCGAGCGCACCGGCCTACCGGCCGCCCTGCGCACCGGCCTTTTCGAAAGCGCCCACCGGCGCCTGCACGAGGAGGAAGCCCGATGACCGCCTTGCCTGCCGGCCTCCACCGACGCCCGCACGAGGAGTCCCGATGACCGCCGAGACCGAACGACTGCGCGACCGCGTCGCCGCCGAGCTGACCCGCACCCGCGACCGCACCGCGGCCCTGATCGGGGCCGTCGACGAGGACGACCTGGTCCGCCAGCACTCGCCGCTGATGTCGCCGCTGGTCTGGGACTTCGCGCACGTCGCCAACCAGGAGGAGCTCTGGCTCGTCCGCGACGTCGGCGGCCGCGAGCCGGTGCGCCGCGACATCGACGAGCTCTACGACGCCTTCAAGCACGCCCGCCGCGACCGGATCGCGCTGCCGCTGCTCACCCCCGCCGAGGCGCGGCGCTATGTCGACCAGGTCCGCGACAAGGCCCTCGACGTGCTCGACCGGGTCCGGCTGGACGGCCGGCCGCTGGTCGCCGACGGGTTCGCCTTCGGCATGATCGTCCAGCACGAGCAGCAGCACGACGAGACCATGCTGGCCACCCACCAGCTGCGCGCCGGCGCGCCCGTGCTGACCGCGCCCGCGCCGCCCGCGGCCACCGTGCGTGTGACCGGCGAGGCGTTCATTCCCGGCGGCCCCTTCACCATGGGCACGGACACCGAGCCGTGGGCGCTGGACAACGAGCGTCCCGCCCACGTGGTCGACGTGCCGGCGTTCCACATCGACCGGGCGCCGGTCACCAACGGGCAGTACGCGGCCTTCATCGCCGCCGGCGGCTACGACGACCGGCGGTGGTGGAGTGCGGCCGGCTGGGACCACCGCCAGGCCGCCGGCCTGACCGCGCCGGCGCACTGGGAGCGGGACGGCGCCGGCTGGGCGGTCACCTCCTTCGGGCGCACGGCCGCCCTGGTCGAGGACGAGCCGGTGGTGCACGTGTGCTTCTTCGAGGCGGAGGCGTACGCCCGGTGGGCCGGCAAGCGCCTCCCGACCGAGGCGGAGTGGGAGAAGGCCGCCCGGTTCGACCCCGGGACGGGCCGGTCCCGCCGCTTCCCGTGGGGCGACGAGGAGCCCGAGTCCCGCCACGCGAACCTGAACCAGCGGCACCTGCGGCCGGCGCCCGTCGGGGCGTACCCGGACGGCGCCTCCCCGGCGGGCGTGCACCAGCTGATCGGCGACGTGTGGGAGTGGACGTCGTCGGACTTCTCCGGCTATCCGGGCTTCTCCGCGTTTCCGTACAGGGAGTATTCGGAGGTGTTCTTCGGCCCGGACTACAAGGTGCTGCGCGGCGGCTCGTTCGGCACCGACGGCGCCGCCGTCCGGGGCACGTTCCGCAACTGGGACTATCCGATCCGGCGGCAGATCTTCAGCGGCTTCCGCTGCGCGCGGGACGCCTGATGTGCCGGCACCTGGCGTACGCCGGTCCACCCGTACCGCTGGGTCAGTGGCTCTTCGATCTCCCGCACGCGCTGTCGCACCAGGCCTGGGCGCCCCGCGACATGCGCGGCGGCGGGACGATCAACGCGGACGGTTTCGGGGTCGGCTGGTACACCCCCGGCGGCCCGGTGCGCTACCGCCGGGCGACCCCGCTGTGGAGCGACGCGACGCTGCCCGCGCTGGCCGCGTCGGTCGAGGCGCCGATGGTGCTGGCCGCGGTGCGCAGCGCCACCGTGGGGATGCCCGTCGTGGAGACCGCGGCGGCTCCCTTCGCGGCCGGCTCCTGGTTCTTCAGCCACAACGGCGTGGTGGCGGGCTGGCCGGACTCGGTCGCGAAGCTCGCCGCCGCGCTGGAGGTCACCGACCTGCTGACCCTCGACGCGCCGACCGACTCGGCAGTGCTGTGGGCCCTGGTCCGGTCGCACCTGCGCCGCGGTCTTCCGCCCAGCGACGCTGTCGCTGTCACGATCGCCGAGGTCGCCGCCGTGGCGCCCGGCTCCCGGCTCAATCTGCTGCTCACCGACGGGGTCTCGGTGGCGGCCAGCACGTGGGGACATGCCCTGTCCGTGCGGCGGGACGCGGACTCCGTCCTGATCGCTTCCGAACCGCTCGACGACGATCCGGCGTGGGCCGCCGTGCCCGACCGCACGCTGGTCGTCGCCGGGGCCACGTCGCTCACGATGGAGGAGCTGCGCTGATGGAGGTCTATCTCACCGCCGACGAGGTGGCCCGGTCGCTGCGCGCGGACGTGCGCCAGGGGCTGGCCGCCGACCCGCGCCGGCTGCCGCCGAAGTGGTTCTACGACGCCCGGGGCAGCGAGCTGTTCGAGCGCATCACCGAGCTCCCGGAGTACTACCCGACCCGCGCGGAGACCGCGATCCTGCGGGCGCGGGCGGCGGAGATCGCCTCGATCACGGGCACGCGCACGCTGATCGAGCTCGGCTCGGGCTACTCCACCAAGACGCGGCTGCTGCTCGACGCGCTGCCGCTCTCGTCGTACGTGACGCTGGACGTGTCCCCCTCCGCCCTGACCGCGGCCGTGACCGCGATATCGGCCGACTATCCCGCCCTGACCGTCCGGCCCATCGTGGGTGACTTCGCCCGCCATCCCTTCCCCGACGGCCCCGCCCGGACCGTCGCCCTGCTGGGCGGGACGATCGGCAACCTGCTGCCGGCCGAGCGGGCCGAGTTCTACTCCTCGGTGCGGGCCCAGCTGCGGCCCGGCGAGCACCTGCTCCTGGGCACCGACCTCGTCAAGGACCCGCACGTGCTGGTGCCCGCCTACGACGACGCCGCCGGGGTGACCGCCGAGTTCAACCGCAACGTGCTCCGGGTGCTCAACCGGGAGCTGGACGCCGACTTCGACCCCGACGGCTTCGCCCACGTGGCGCTCTGGGACGCGGACCACGAGTGGATCGAGATGCGCCTCCGGGCGCGCTGGCCCATGCGGGTCACGATCCCGGCCGTCGACCTGGTGACCGAGTTCGGGACGGGCTCCGAGCTGCGCACCGAGATCTCCGCGAAGTTCCGGCGCGAGGGCGTGGAGAAGGAGCTCGCCGAGGCGGGCTTCACGCTGGCGCACTGGTGGACCGACCCGGAGGGGCGATTCGCCGTGTCGCTTACGGTGGCCTCATGATCATCCTCCTTGCCGGCGTCGCGGCCGGGTCCCCGGCGGTGGCCTCGTGACTTTCGACATCGATCGGGTCCGGGCCGGTTATCCCGCCCTGGCCGAGGGGCTCGCCATGTTCGACGGGGCGGCCGGCACCCAGGTCGCCGCCGCCGTGGCCGACGCCGTCAGCACCACCCTGCGCAGCGCCGTGTCCAACCGCACGCCCGCCCACCTGCCCGGCCGCCGCTCCACCCAGATCGTCGCCGACGCCCGGGCCGCCGTCGCGGACCTGGTCGGCGGCGACCCCGCGGGCGTGGCGTTCGGGCCGGGGGCGACCGACCTCACGTACGTGGTCGCCCGGGCGCTGGCCGGCACCTGGGAGCCCGGCGACGAGGTGGTCGTCTCCCGCCTCGACCATGACGCGAACGTCCGGCCGTGGGTGCAGGCGGCCGCCTCGGCGGGGGCGACCGTGCGGTGGGCCTCCTTCGACCCGGCCACGGGCACGTTGCCCGCTGCGCAGTATGTCGACCTGATCGGTCCGCGCACGCGGCTCGTCGCCGTGACGGCGGGCAGCAACGCGATCGGGACCGTGCCGGCCGTGCGGGAGATCGCGGACATCGCGCATTCGTTCGGGGCGCTGACCTACGTGGACGGCGTGCACGCGACTCCCCACCGGCCGACGGATGTCCGCGCGCTGGGCGCCGACTTCTATGTCACCAGCGCGTACAAGTGGTCGGGCCCGCACCAGGGCGCCGTCATCGCCGACCCGGCCGCGTGGGAGCCGCTGCGCCCCGCCAAGCTGCTGCCCTCCTCCGACGCCGTGCCCGAGCGCTTCGAGTTCAGCACCCGCAACGCCGAGTTGCTCAGCGGCGTGACGGCGGCGGTCGATCACCTCGCGGATCTGGCGGCGCCGGGCCCGGGCGACCGTCGCTCGCGGCTGCTCGAGTCGCTGGCGGCGGCGGAGGCGTACGAGCACTCCCTGCTGGACCGGCTGCTCAAGGGACTCGCCACGCTCCCGCACGTCTCGCTGCTCCCGGCGCCGGAGGAGCGCTGCCCGACCGTCGCCTTCCGCGTCGACGGGCAGGCGCCGGCCGACACCGCCAGGGGCCTGGGTGACCGCGGCATCTGCGTGATGGCCGGCGACTACTACGCGTACGAGTACTTCACCGCGATGGGTCTGCGGGACAGCGGCGGCGCGGTGCGCGTGAGCATCTACCACTACAACACCGCCGACGAGGTCGACCGCCTCCTCGACGCCCTCGCCGACCGCTGAACCACTCCGCGTCGACACGGCCGGGCAGTCCAGGTCCTCATGGCCTGTGACAGCCCGGCCGAGCCGGTCAGGGCCGCGACGAGTTCACGCAGTGTCCATCTCGGACGCGACAACGGGACCGCATCGTCGCTGCTGACCGAGGCTCAGGGGAGAGTGGAGATGCGACGTGACGGCTGGTTGATGCGGGGAGGCGCCGTGCTGCTCGCTGCGCTCACCGCTTTCCGCTGTACGCCCCGGAGCGGCGCAGGACCGCGGCCCACAGCGGATCGCGGACAGCCACGCCGTGGACGAGCTCCGGCGTAGGGGTGAAGCGGGCCACCACTCCGGTCGCCCGCGGCGCCGTCCAGCCGCGCCGCTCGGGGTCGACGCCCTGCGCCCGGCAGGCGGCGGCGACCGTCTCGCGGGTGCACGACGCCTCCCCGGACAGCACCTCCCACGGCAGCGGCAGGGTCGCCCACACCAGGGTGTCGGGGTCGACGCCGCCGCCGGTGCTGCTGTGCCAGGCCGCAAGGTCGCCCGCCATGAGGCGCATGGCCTTGCCGGGGCACGCGACGTCGAGTAGCGACTCGGCGCCCAGCGCTGCCACCGCCGTGAGCCAGCCGGCCCGGGCGGTGTTGTACGCCTGAGCGACCGTGTTCCAGGTCGACGAGTCCATGCCGCGCCGCACGATCATCGCGCTGCGGTCGACGTCCGGGAACCAGCGGTCGGCCAGGATGCCGGCCGCGCCCCGCATCAGCGCCGACCACCGCCCCAGCAGCTCGCCCTGCTCGTACGGGGTGAGCCGGGCCACGACCTCCGGGGCGCCGTAGGCCCGTGAGATCATCCACCAGTCGGTGCTCGCGGGCCGGCACCGGCCGAGCAGCATCTCCGCCACCTGGTCGAACGGGCTGGTCTTGCCGGACAGCGTGAACTGCCGGCGCAGGTTGCGCCGCGCGACGAAGTACGCCACGAAGGCGGCCGCGTCCGGGTCGGCGCGGAAGCGCTCGAGCGTGATGTCGGCGGCGAGGCCCGACCGGCCGACCAGCATGAGCTCCCGCTTGCGCAGCTCGGTGTCGATGCGGTCGATCTTCGCCGAGAGCCGGACCAGGAACCGCCAGCGCCGGTTGTACTGCCGCTTGGGCAGGTCGATGCCGGCCGCCGCCCGCCCGGCCCGGGTGAGCCGGTCGTCGAGGAAGTCGGTCTCGCCCGGCGACCAGCGGATCTGCTCGCCCGCACGGGCAGCCGCCCGGCGCAGCTCTCCCGGGTCGAGGGCGTCGGCGGGCAGGCCGCCGTCGAAGAGCCGGCCCAGCGTCGCCAGCTGCCGCTCGGCGCCGACCGGGCGCGCGAAGTCGTCCGTCATCGAGGAGAAGCCACCGGTACGCCGCCACGAGTGCCGCGCGGCGCGCTCCAGGACGGCCCGCTGTGACTTGGTCAGCCGGATGCGCGGCGACGACAGGATCAGGTCGGCCACCTCCTCGGGCCGCGAGCGGGCGTCGAGGGTGGCGTACAGCTCCTCCAGAACGGTGTCCATGTGCCGCCGACCGGGCTCGAACCGGCGCCCACCCGGTCCCAGAGCCGGGCGCTCTACCACTGAGCTACAGCGACGAACGGTCCCCGCCGACCGGGCTCGAACCGGCGCCCTCCCGGGTTGGAGAGCCGGGCGCTCTACCGCTGAGCTACGGCGGGGACCTGCATCAACGTACGGACACAGCGTTGTCCCGGCAATTGATTTCAGCGCAGGACGAGGCCGCCGCCCACCTCGAGGACCTGGCCGGTGAGGGCACCCGAGCCCGCGCCGGCGAGCAGGCGGACCGTGGCGACGAGGTCGTCCGGGACCAGGGGGCGCGGGATCGCCTGGGCGGCCAGGAGGTTGGCGGTCCGGGTGCGGCCGGCTGCCCGGTCGGCCGCGGCCAGCTCCTCCTCGCCCTCGGTGTCGATCGCGCCGGGGGACAGGGCGTTGACCGTGACGCCGGCGGGGCCGAGGGCGCGGGCCAGCGAGCGGGTCAGGCCGATCAGGGCGGCCTTGCTCGACACGTACGCCGGTCCGGACGGGCCGCCCAGCGCGACCGTCGGCGACACCACGTTGATGACGCGTCCCCAGCCGCGGGCCGCCATCCGCGCGCCGAGAGCCTGGGCGAGCAGCATCGGCGCGGTGACATTGACCGCGTACGTCGCCTGCCACTCGCCGAGGGTCAGGTCGGCGATCGGGACGTTCGAGGCGCGGGCGGCGTTGTTGACGAGGACGTCCACGTCGCCGGCGCGGGCGGCCAGGGCGGCCACGGCGGCGGGGTCGGCCAGATCCGCGTCGAGCAGCTCGGTGCGGGCGCCGCGGTCGTGGCACTGCCGGGCGACGCCCTCGGTCTCGGCGGCGGCGTCGAGATGGTGCAGCAGCAGGGTGGTGCCGGGGCGGGCGAGACCGACGGCCAGGGCCGCGCCGATGCCGCGCCGGGCACCGGTGACGAGGATGCGCTGATCCATCACGCCATGGTCGCACTCTCACAGTCGCGCCACAGGACAGCCACAAAGCGGGCTCAGGGCGTGCGGCGACTGTGGACGGCATGACTCCCGTGCTCGACGTCGTCGTTCCCGTGTACAACGAGGAGAAGGACCTGGAGAGCAGCGTGCGGCGGCTGCTCGCGTACTGCCGCTCGGTGCTGCCGTTCCAGTTCCAGATCACGATCGCCGACAACGCCAGTACGGACGGCACGCCGCTCGTGGCCCAGCGGCTGCAGGCGGAGCTGCCCGAGGTCCGGGCCGTGCACCTGGCGATGAAGGGGCGGGGGCGGGCGCTGAAGCAGGTGTGGTCGGAGTCCGACGCGCTCGTGTGCGCGTACATGGACGTGGATCTGTCGACCGACCTGGCCGCCCTGCTGCCGCTGGTCGCGCCGCTGGTGTCGGGGCACTCGGACCTCGCCGTCGGGTCCCGGCTGCGGCGCGGGGCGCGGGTCGTGCGGGGGCCCAAGCGCGAGTTCATCTCCCGGACCTACAACCTGATCTTGCGGGCCACGCTGTCGGCGGGCTTCACCGACGCGCAGTGCGGCTTCAAGGCGATCCGCGGCGACGTGGCCCGGGCGGTGCTGCCGCTGGTGCGCGACACGGGCTGGTTCTTCGACACGGAGTTGCTGGTGCTGGCGGAGCGGGCGGGGCTGCGGACCCACGAGGTGCCGGTCGACTGGGTGGACGATCCGGACAGCAAGGTCGACATCGTGGCCACGGCTGCGGAGGATCTGCGGGGGATCGCGCGGATGCGGCGTACGCTGCGCACTTTGCCGTTGGCGGACATCCGGGCGCGCCTGGGCCGCGGCGCCCTCCCCCAGCGGGTCCCGGTCTAGCCAGGCGCCCGGAAGGAGTCGAGGATCAGGCTCGCGAAGCGGCGGGAGGCGGCCGCCGACGCCGCGGGGCTGGTCGCGCGGAGGCCGCCGTTGGCCATGATGACCAGCATGATGTCGGGCAGCTCGAGATCGGGGCGCACCTGGCCGGCGGCCTTCGCACGGCGCAGCAGCTCGGCGACCAGGCGCAGCGAGCGCTCCCGGGACGCCGCGAAGTCGATCGCCTTCGGGAACTCGGCCATGAAGGCCGCCGTGAAGCCGCGGTCCTGGGCGTGCAGCTGGCACACCTGCTCTATGACCCGGCTCAGGCCGCGCCACGGGTCGGGGTCGGCGAGCCCGGCCTCGACGATGGCCGTGCAGGCCGCCATCCGCTCGGCGAAGGCCTCGGTGACCAGCGCCTCCTTCGTCGGGAACCGGCGGTAGAGGGTGGCCGGGCCCACGCCGGCGCGGCGGGCGATCTCGCGCATCGGCACGTCCAGGCCCTCCCGGGCGAAGATGTCGCGGGCCGCCTCGAGGATGCGCTCCCGGTTGTCCCGGGCGTCCGAGCGCAGCGGCTGAGGCAATGAGGTGGTCACGCGTCTCACTTTAGCCAAACGGACGGGGTGTTCCGCTAACGTCCGGCGCCATGCGAGCACTCCGTATCACCGCCTTCGGGCCCCCCGACGTGCTGGAGGTCGCCGAGGTGCCCGAGCCGCATCCCGGCCCGGGGCAGCTCCGGATCGCCGTCCGGGCCTCGGGTGTCACCCCGGCCGACTGGAAGATCCGCGCCGGCCTCCTGCCGGGCCTGCCGCTGCCCCGGCTGCTCGGCTTCGACGCCGCCGGGATCGTGGACCAGATCGGGCCCGGCGTGACCGGCGTCGCGCCGGGTGACGAGGTCTTCGGCGCCACCGACATCGCGCGGCTGGGCGGGGCGAACGCCGAGTTCGCCGTGCTCGTGGCGTGGGCGGCGAAGCCGGAGTCGTGGAGCTGGGCGCAGGCGGGCGGCGCGGCGGGCAACCTGGAGACCGCGACCCGGGTGCTGGACCGGCTCGCCGTGGGCGCCGGGACCACCCTGCTCGTCGAGGGGGCCGCCGGCGGGGTGGGCACCCTGGCCGTCCAGCTCGCGGTCGCCCGCGGCGCCCGGGTCATCGGTACGGCCTCCGAGCGCAACCACGCCTTCCTGGCCACCCTCGGAGCAGTCCCCACCACGTACGGCCCCGGCCTCGCCGACCGGGTCACCGGGGTGGACGCGGCGCTCGACTGTGCCGGCTCAGGGTCCCTTCCCGACCTGCTGGCGATCGCCGGCCGGGTGGTGACCGTGGCGGACGTCGGCGCGGGCGCCCACCTGTCCACCTCGGCCGGCCCGAACGCGGATCCGCCCGCCTGGCACGGGCTGCACACGGCCGCCGCGCTCGCGGACCGGGGGCGGCTGACCGTACCCCTGGCCGGGGTCTTCGCCCTGGAGGACGCGGCCGCCGCGCACCGGTTGAGCGAGAGCGGCCACGCCCGCGGGAAGATCGTGCTGGTGCCCTGACCAGGGGCGGGAGGCTCACTCGGCGGGGTGGATCGGGAGCCGCACCGTGAAGGTGGTGCCGGCGCCGGGACGGCTGGCGACTGTCACCGTGCCTCCGTGCGCCTCGACGAGACGCCGCACGATGGACAGGCCCAGGCCGCTGCCGCCGGTCTCCCGGCTGCGGGACGAGTCGGCCCGCCAGAACCGGTCGAAGACGCGGGGAAGGTCGTCCGGGGCGATGCCCTCGCCCGTGTCCGCCACGGTGATCTCCAGGCGCTCGTGGTCCGCGGCGGAGCGGAGCGTGACCGTGCCCGCCGGCGGCGTGTGCCGGATGGCGTTGGTGAGCAGGTTGCCGAGCAGCTGACGCAGCCGCTGCGGGTCGACCACGACCTGCGGGTCGCCTCGGGGCGCGTGCTCCAGGCGTACCTCGGCGGTCTTGGCCGCCTCCCGGTGGGCGTCGACCGCCTGCGCCAGCACGTCGTTGACGTAGGCCGGCTCGGGGTGCAGGCGCAGGCTTCCGGCGTCGGCGGCGGCCAGATCGCGCAGGTCGTCGATGATGTGCTGGAGCAGCACCGCTTCGGCGAGCAGCAGATCGAGCAGCTCCGGCTCGAGCGGCACCAGGCCGTCCTGGGCGCCCTCCAGCCAGCTGCGGATGTTGGTGAGCGGGGAGCGCAGTTCGTGGGCCACGTCGCTGACCATCGCCTGGCGCTGGCCCTCCAGCTGTTCGCGCCGATCGGCGAGGGCGTTGAAGGCGATGGCCAGCCGGCCGATCTCGTCCCGGGTCGAGACCGGGACCCGGTGCGGCCGGGCGTCCGGGTGGTAGGCGGCCTCGGCGAGAGCGCGCAACGGGCGCACCAGGCGGCTGCCGACGAGCACGGTGACCACGATGGCGGCTGCCAGCACGAGCCCGGTGACGCCGAAGATGCGCACCAGGTTCGACCGGGACAGGTTCACGGCCGGGCCCGGGCCCCCGGTGTCGAGCGAGGTGAGGTAGAGGCGGGCGGCCGGGGCCACGTACGGCTCCAGCTGGTCGCGGCGACTCTGCAGCAGGCAGCTGTCGACCGCGGTCCGGGCCGGCTTCTTCTCGCCTTCGACCAGGGCCGTGAAGGTCGTGGGCTCGATGGTCTGCACCACGCCGGGCACGCCGAGGCAGGCGCTGGTCGCCGTGGCGAGCGCTGTCAGCAACGGCTCCTCCGTCGGGGTGGGCAGGATCAGCTCCGTCCGCGTGCAGAGGACCGCCCCGCCTTTCGGGTCCGCGTTGTCGACCTGGACGCGGGGCCGGCCGCTCGGGGCGACGACGACCCGCGCCGTGAGATCCAGACCGGTGAGGCAGTCGCGGACCTGGCCGGCGAGGGCACGCAGGCGGTCGGCCTCGACGGCGGGCAGCCGATACGGGCCGGCGGCGCGCGGGTCGATGCCGGTGCCGTCCCGGCCGGTGAGCGACCCGTCGACGTGCAGCGGATCGACCGTGGCGGTGGGGGCGACGGCGAGCGGGGCGCCGGGCGCCGAGTCCGCGAGCGGCGTGCCGTCCGCCCCGGTCAGCGTGACCCGCTGCCGGAGGTCGCGACCCAGCCGGGTGACCAGCGGGCCGGCACCCGACCAGTCGGGATGGGTGGCCGCGTAGCCGAGGAGCTCGTCGTAGGTGCGGGTGGAGGCGGACA
The DNA here is from genome assembly GCF_030757795.1 of Actinoplanes oryzae. GTDB lineage: Bacteria > Actinomycetota > Actinomycetes > Mycobacteriales > Micromonosporaceae > Actinoplanes. The sequence continues at coordinate 54,175 of NZ_JAUQWH010000031.1, read as the reverse complement.
GCGCCTGGCCCTGCTCCCGCCGGATGGCCCGGTCGGTGCTGCGGAAGGTGAGCCACGCGGTGGCGGCGATCGCGCTCACCGCGATCGCCAGGGAGGTGGCGAGCAGGCGGAGCACCAGGCTCCGGCGCAGCGGGACCCTAGCGACCGGCATCGCTGAGCTTGTAGCCGATGCCGTACACGGTGACCAGGTACGCCGGGCGCCGCGGATTCGGCTCGATCTTGCGGCGCAGGTTCATGACGTGGGTGTCGATGGCCCGGGCGGTCACGTCGCGGTCGATGCCGTTGGTGTGTTCGAGCAGCTGCGTGCGGGTGAAGACCCGGCCGGGCTGGGCGGCCAGCGCGGCCAGGATGGCGAACTCGGCGGGCGTGCACTCGACCACCACGCCGTCCAGCTCGACACGGTGCCGGGCCTGGTCCACCGCCAGCGGACCGGCCCGCAGGACGGCTCCCGGCGTACGACCGGAAGGGCCGGCGCGACGCAACAGCGTGCGCACCCGTGCCGTCAGCTCGCGCGGGCTGTAGGGCTTGGTCAGATAGTCGTCGGCGCCGATGTCCAGACCCAGCAGCAGGTCGTCCTCGGTGCTGCGCGCGGTCAGCATGAGGATGAGCATCGGCGACTCGGCGCGCAGCACCCGGCAGACCGTGTGGCCGTCCAGGCGCGGCATCATCACATCGAGCACGAGCAGGTCCGGTCGCTGCGCGCGGGCCAGATCGAGCGCGGCCTGGCCGTCGTGCGCCACGCTGACCCGATGACCGCCGGCCACCAGGTAGCGGCGGAGGAGCTCGGCCTGGTTGCGGTCGTCCTCCGCGATCACGATCGAGGCGGGCACGCGACGACTATAGGTCGCCCGGAACACCGCGGCGGGAAGCCTGACAAGAACCCCACAATCCCGGCCGCGACCCGACAGGATCCCGACATTCGGTGCCTACGGTCGCTGCCGTGATGCGACGTCTTGTGCGGCTTCCCGCCCTCACCGTGCTCGTGACCGGCACCCTCCTGGGCTGCGGCTCCTCCCCGGAGGCCACCACACCGCAGGTGGCAACCCTCCAGAGCAGTCCCGTCCGGGCCAGTGCCTCCACCGATCCCGAGGACCTGCGCCCGCTGATCCGGCCGGACACCTCCCAGGCCGAGCAGGATCGGCTGGTCGCCATCTGGACCACCTGCCTGACCACCGAGGACGGGACGACGGCGAGATACACCAAGCGCTGGGCCGTGGGCCGGGAGAAGGCGAACGATGCCCGGTGGCAGGCCGCCAAGGCGGCCTGCCGGAGCAAGGAGCCGGAGGACTTCACCGACCGGGAGATGCGCAAGGACCTGCCGGCCTTCAAGGACAAGCAGCGGATCTTCCACGACTGCGCCGAGCAGAAGGGGTACGACCTCACCCCCCTGGACCCGGCCACCGGCTTGTTCGGCCTCGAACGGGTCGGGCCGAACGGCGACTGGGATTCCGCCGGCATCAAGGAGTGTCAGCGGCAGGCCTTCAGCGAGGCGGCGCGATCGCGTGACTGAGGCCGGCGTCCGGACCGTACGCCGCCAGGAACTTGTCCCGGAACTCGTTCATCGGCCAGACCGGGGCGGCCGGGGCGGGACGCGTGCCGTCGGTCCAGTTCCAGTCGGCGATCTTGTCGAGCACCGTCTTGTCCTTGGCCAGGATGGTGATCGGCACGTCGTGGCTGGCGCCGTCGCCGACGACCAGCGGGCTGGGCTGGTGGTCGCCGAGCAGGACCATCACGGTGTTGTCGTCGCCGTACTTCTCCAGCCACGAGAAGACCGTGGTCAGCGTGTACTGGATCGAGCGGGCGTACTCGTGCCGCACCTTGGCCGGGTCCGCCCACACCGACTTGGGCGACTTGCCGTCGCGCTGCAGCCGCTCGTAGATCGAGCCGTCGCCGACCTGGTCCCAGTCGATGAAGGAGGGCAGCGGGGCCCACGGCGTGTGGCTGGAGACCAGCGGCATCTCGACGAAGTACGGCTGGTGCGCCGGCGAGTGCACGTTCTTCTCGAACCACGAGAGCGTGTACTGGTCGGGCTGCGGCTGCCAGCTGAAGTTCGGGCCGGCGTACCCGGTGTTCCGCGAGTCGAAGACCCGGTTGTAGCCGTAGAAGTTGCCCTCCGGCCAGGCCCGCGTGGCGCCCGGCATGACGCTCATCGTGTCCCAGTTCGCCTTGCGGAACAGGCTGGTCAGCGTCAGCCGGTCGCTGGAGGTCAGGTTGCGGTAGCGCTGCTGGTTGTTGATCCACAGCCCCGACAGCAGCGTCGAGTGGGCCAGCCAGCTGCCGCCGCCGAAGGTGGGCGAGGTCAGCCAGCCGCTCTTCGCGGAGTATCCGGCCGCGGCGAGCTCCGCCGTGCCCTTGTCGAGCACCGGCACGACGCCGGTGTTCAGGGTCGGATCCTGCACCGCCGACCGCCCGTAGCTCTCCACGAACGTCACCATCACGTCCTTGCCCTTGAGCGACGTGAGCAGCTGGTCGGCGGGCGTGTTCGCGTACGCGTCGACCTGCACCTCACGGGCGAACGAGCGCTCGTCGGCGAGGCCCTTCTTGACCATGTGCGCCCGGTCCCACGCGTACGTGTAGCCGCTGCGCGCCGCGATCGGGAAGTTGTTGAGCCCCTGCACGCCGAGCAGCAGCAGGACCACCCACACCGCCGTGCCGCTGACGGCCGTGAGCGCCGTGGTGCGCCGGTGGCGTACGCCGACCTTGGCGACGCGCATCGCGGCGAGCGTCATCAGGGCGAGAATCGCGACGATCAGCAGCACGAGGGCGACCGCGGCAGCGATCGCGCCGGCCTGGCCGATCGAGTCCTTGAGGAACGACTCCGCGTCGTCGAGCAGCACCCAGTCGAGCACCGGGTCGAAGGGGCGCGCGAGCGTCTTGTAGAAGCCCATGTCGGTGATCTTCATGACGGTCAGTACGCCGAGGCCGGCGCCGAGGACGCCCGCGACGATGCGCTTGGCGCGGCCGCCGGGGACCAGCAGGAGCAGCCCGATCGCGACGAAGCCCTCGACCGGGAGGCGGAGGTAGGTGCCCGGGCGCTCGAGCCGGCTGACCACGTTGGGCAGGATCAGGGCGGCGAAGATCAGGACGAAGGCGCTCACGGTGAGGACGTGGCCGGCGATTTTCCGGGTACGGCTGGGAGCCGCCGGCGCGTCGGCCACATCCGACCTGTCCGATTTATCCGCCGCCTCCACCTGCGGAGTGTCCGATTTGTCGGCTGCGCCAGCTGGTTCCGACGGGCGAGACCGCCGAAAGCGGTCGAGAAGCGATGTGACAGACAAGACCGAGCCCTCCTCCAGGACACTCCAGGAGGCGTTACGGATCTCGCGCGCCCAGAGTTCAACGCCCATCGAGTCAGCGATCTTGCACGCGGGTTGACTTATCGGGAGGAGTCGATGGAAGCTGACCTTGGACATTGTGTGACATCGATGTCAGCTGAGGGGATCGCATGCTCGGACGCCGTACCGTCGCCGCCCTCGCGGGCGTTGCGCTGACCATCCCGATCGGCGCGGCCGCCCAGGCCGCCGCGCCCCTGCCGCCGCTCGTCGCCGAGCCCGCGGCCTACGTCGACCCGCTCATCGGCTCGACCAACCTGGGCAACACCTATCCCGGCGCGGTGACGCCCTTCGGCATGCTGGCGTGGAGCCCGCAGACGTCGCGCGGCAACCAGCTCTCGACGCCGGCGCCGGGCGGCTACCAGTACACCGCCACCAGGATCCGCGGGCTGAGCCTTACGCACCTCAGCGGCGTCGGCTGCTCGGGGGCGAACGGCGACATCCCGATCATGCCGCACGTCGGAGCCGTCGCGAGCTCGCCGACCGCCGACGCGACGGACGCCGTCTACGCCAGCACCTTCTCGCACGCCAACGAGGTCGCCAAGCCCGGCTACTACAAGGTCGGGCTCGACAGCGGCGCCGGGGCCGAGGTCACGGCCACGCCGCGGACCGGCTTCGGCAAGTTCACCTTCCCGGCCGGGCAGGACGCGAGCCTGCTGTTCCGGACGTCCCTGTCGGAGACCGGCAGCGAGGACGCCACCGTCCACATCGACCCGGCCACCCGTACGGTGACGGGGTCGGTCAGCGCCGGCAACTTCTGCGGGCCGCAGAGCACCGACAACTCCCACGCGTACTACACGCTGCACTTCGTCGCGCAGCTCGACCAGCCGTTCGCGGCCACGGGCACATGGCACGACACGACCCTCACGCCGGGCAGCACCGACGCGACGGGCGGCAGCGGCTACAGCAGCACCGGTCGCCCCAACGCCAACAAGGGCTCCGGCGGGTACGTGACCTTCGCCCCCGGGACGACCAGCGTGACCATGCGCGTCGCCATCTCGTACGTGAGCCTGGACGGCGCCCGGAAGAACCTGGCCACGGAGTCGCCCGACCGGCTGGGGTTCGCCGCGATCCAGGCCGGCGCCCGGTCGGCGTGGTCGGCCCGGCTCAAGAAGATCGGCATCGGCGGCGGCACCGAGGCGCAGAAGACGACCTTCTACACCGCGCTCTACCACTCGATGCTGGAGCCGACGCTGACCAGCGACGTGGACGGCCGCTACTACGGCGCCGACGACGCTGTCCACACGTTGTCCACAGGACAAAAGGCGCAGTACGGGACTTTCTCCGGCTGGGACGTCTACCGCGCCCAGGTGCAGCTGCTCGCGATGCTCGACCCGCGGGTGGGCTCGGATTATGCGCAGAGCCTGTTCAACTACGCCACGCAGCGCGACGGCGAATGGGACCGCTGGCTGCTGCAGCACGGCAAGACCGCGGTCATGTCCGGCGACCCGGCTGCCGCGGCCGTCGCCGGCATGTACGCCTTCGGCGCGCGCGACTTCGACGTCAAGGGCGCGTTCGACTCGCTGGTGCACGCGGCGACCGTCCCGACGGCCAACGACTCCAGCGACGCCGGCTGCAACGTCGAGTGCGTCGGCCAGCGCCCGTCCCTCGACAGGTACCTCGAGCTGGGCTACGTCCCCGCCGACAACTGCCACTGCTGGGGCGGCGCGGCCGAGACGCTCGAGGACGCCGCGGCCGACTACGGCATCGCCCAGCTGGCCCAGGTGCTCGGCGAGGACGACACGTACGCGGACTTCCTGGACCGCTCGCACAACTGGCGCAACGTCTTCGACACCGAGGCGCAGATCGACCCGGGGCTGGCGCACAACATCCGCGAGCGGATCACCGAGATCCAGGCGAGCGCGGAGAACGCCCCGTACGAGGGCAAGGCGCAGGCCTTCGACGGCGACAAGGGCACCAAGTGGCTCACCTTCGCGACCACCGGCTGGATCCAGGCCCGGACCGACGCGCCACTGACCGTCACCCGGTACGCCCTGACCTCCGGCAACGACGTCCCCGAGCGCGACCCGCGGGACTGGCGGCTGCAGGGCTCGGCCGACGGCACGACGTGGACCACGATCGACACCCGGTCCGGCGAGACGTTCGAGCAGCGCGGCCAGACCAAGGTGTACGAGATCAGCACTCCCCAGCCGTACGCCTACTACCGCCTCGACGTGACCGCCAACAGCGGCGCGGACATCGTGCAGCTCGGCGAGCTCGAACTGGCCGACCCGGCCGTGCCCACCCCGGTCCCCGACGGTGACCTGCACAAGGGCTGGATGCGGGACCGGTACAGCGACGGCACCTGGGCGGGCGGCTTCAGCCCCGCCACGGGCACCGGCTTCGTCGAGGGCAGCAGCGCCCAGTACACCTGGATGGTCTACTCCGACGTGGTGACGCTCGCCCGGAAGATGGGCGGCAACGACGTCGCGATCGAGCGGCTCGACTCGTTCTTCCGCAAGCCGGACGGCTCGTTCGACCTCAGCGCCACCACCGGCACCAAGTACGACGCCACCAACGAGCCGGACATCCAGACGCCTTACCTCTACAACTACTTCGGGGCTGCGTACAAGACGCAGGAGACCGTGCGGGCGGTGCTCGACCAGAAGTGGAACGCCGGCACCGGCGGCATCCCCGGCAACGACGACGCCGGCACGATGAGCGCCTGGTACGTCTTCTCGGCCCTGGGCCTCTACCCGACCGTGCCGACGCGCGCCGAGCTGGCCCTGACCAGCCCGCTCTTCCCCCGCGCGGTCGTGCACCTGGGCAGCGGCAAGGACCTGACGATCGAGGCCCCGCGTACGGCCGACAACGAGATCTACGTCCAGAAACTGACCGTGGACGGCAAGTCGACCACCAAGGGCTGGCTGACCGCCGACAAGGTCACCCAGGGCGGCAAGCTCGTCTACACACTGTCCGCAACGCCCAGCCGCACGTGGGGTAGCGGGACAGGTGACGTGCCTCCGCAAAACTAAGTTGCTTTCCGTCTGTTAGTGGGACAAGGGGTGCCCCGGCGAGGGATCGTCGGGGCACTCCCGTGTTTGCGCACAGGCACGGTGGATACGGTGTGAGGCCGGGGACGCGTTCCCCGGTCCCGACGACAGGAGCCTCCCGAGCCCATGCCGCCCACCGACGACCTGCCGAGTTTCCTGCACGGCGTCGCACCGATCCTCGACCGCTGGGGCTACCTGGCCGTGGCCGCCGTGATCGGCGTGGAGAGCTTCGGGGTGCCCGCGCCCGGCCAGACGATCATGGTCGCCGCGGCGATCTACGCCAGCTGGGGCCGGCTCGACATCTGGGCCGTCGCCGCGATCGCCTTCGTCGCGGCGGTGCTCGGCGACAACGTCGGCTACTGGATCGGGGTGCGGGGCGGCCGCAAGGCGGTGCACCGGTTCGGCAAGTACATCTTCATCACGCCCGAGCGGCTCGAGCGCGCCGAGCGGTTCTTCGCGCGGCGCGGCAACCGGATCGTCGTCGTGGCCCGGTTCATCGACGGCCTGCGCCAGCTCAACGGGGTGATCGCCGGCATCACCGCGATGCCGTGGAAGGCGTTCCTGCTCTACAACGCGATCGGGGCGGCGCTGTGGGTCGGCTGGTGGACGACCATCGCCTACCTGCTCGGTCCACGCCTCGGCGAGCTGATCGAGGAGGCGCACCACTACAAGTGGTTCGTGATCCCGCTGGTGGTGCTGGCCGTGGTGGCGTACGTGGTGCTGCACATGCGCCACATCCGCCGGCGCCGCGCCCGCGAGGCCGCCGCGGCGCTCCCAGGCGACCCACAGGCCTGATCCGCGCGGAGCAGGCGCTGCCCGGCCCGGCGCACCGCGTCGCGCAGCTGATCAGTCCGGTCGTGGGGGCGGCGCCGGCCGTCCCCACGATCTCGCTCACGCGGTGGTGCCGTCCTGCGTGCCGCTCTGCTGCGTGCCGTCCTGGGTGGTGCCGTCCTGGGTGGTGCCGTTCTGGCTGCCGTCCTGGGTGGTGCCGCCGGGGAACTGGCCGCCCTGCATCGGGCCGCCGCCGCCCGGCACGCCGCCCTGCTGCCCGAATCCGCCCTGCTGGCCGGTCCCGCCCTGCTGGCTCGTCCCGCCCTGCTGAGTGGTGCCGCCCTGCTGCGTCGTGGCGTCGGAGCTCTTGACGATCCCGGCGGTGATCGCGGCCGTGGCGACGATGGCGGCGACGAAGGCACCGGCCACGGCGATCTTCGCGCGGTGCTTGCCGATGGCCGGACGGATACCTCCGGCCGCCGGCGGCCTCCACTCCGGCGGCGCACCGGCGCCACCGCCCGACGGCGGCGCCCACTCCGCGGGCGCTGCGGCGCCATTGGTGGACCGCGGCGCCCACTCCGCGGGCGGGGGCGTTGTCGAGGGCGCCCACTCCGCCGGCACGCCGGCGGGCGGGGTCGTGGCCGGGGGGCCGGCCCACGGGACCGCGGGCGGCTGAGGCATCCCCGACCAGCCGGTTCCCGACACCAGCGGCGGCGGGACGAACGTGCCGTCCGGGGCCACGGCCGGCCGGTTGACCGCGGTGCCGAAGCGCTCGGTGGGGCGCGGGTCGATCGGGTAGGCGTCGATCACCGTACGGTCGTCGACGGGACCGGAGCGTTCGTTGACGGTCATGCGCGGGCTCTCCTCGGTTCGGCTGGCCTGCTCCGAACAGTGGACGGCCCGGCTGTGCGGGACCTGTGCTGCCGTTAGGCCATGGATGTGGGGGCGGGCGGCAGGTCGTCGAGGAAGTCGCCGGTCGGGGCGAAGAACAGCGACCCGGTGCGCGGCGTCGAGAAGTCGAGGATCCGGTCGTACGTGCCGTAGGGCTCGCCCAGGAACATCCGGCGCAGCATCAGCTCGGGGACGTCGGGCGTGGCGGCGTACGCGATGTAGTAGGTCCCGAACTCCCCCTGCGCGACCGAGCCGAACGGCATGTTGTCGCGCAGGATCTTCAGCTCGTTGCCCTCGTGGTCCTCGACGACGTTGAGCGCCAGGTGCGAATCGGGCGCCTTGTCCTCGAGCTCCATGTTGTCGGCCTTGGTGCGGCCGATGACCGCCTCCTGCTGCTCGGTGGTGAGCTTGTGCCACGCGGCCATGTCGTGCACGTACTTCTGCACCATGACGTAGCTGCCGCCGGCGAACTCCGGGTCCTCGTCGCCGACCAGCACGGCCCGCTCGGCCGCCGCGCCGGTCGGGTTCTCCGTGCCGTCGACGAAGCCGAGCAGGTCGCGCTCGTCGAAGTATTTGAAGCCGTGGGTCTCGTCGACGATGTCGGCGGCGCCGGCGAGCCGTTGGCCGATCTTGGTGGCCAGCTCGAAGCAGACGTCCTGCTGCCCGGCGCGCAGGTGGAACAGCAGGTCACCGGGGGTGGCAATCGCCGTGTGCACCGGGCCCTTCCACTGCCGGAAGCGGTGCAGCTGCGCCGGGCGGGGGCCGGCGAAGAGCCTGTCCCACAGCTCCGAGCCGATGCCGGTCACGCACGAGAGCTGCGCGGCGGGGATGCGGAAGCCGACCGAGCGCTGCAGCCCGCTGAGGTCCTCCAGCAGCCCGCGGACGACCTCCTCACCGCCCTCCCGGACCGTGGCGACCAGGAAGATCGCGGCGTCGGTGAGCGGCGCGAGCACCGCCTGCGAGGTGACGGTCGGGGCAACTGATCGAGGCGCTGTCACACGCAGACATTAGCCGTGTCGGCCGGATGTCGGCGCCGTGTCAGCGGTCACGCGCACGCTGGTCCGCATGACAGCAGATCCGATCATCGAGGCCGAGGGCCTCGTCAAGCGCTTCGGGAGCACCCAGGCGCTGCGCGGCGTCGATCTCGCCGTGCCTCGCGGCACCGTGCTCGGCGTGCTCGGGCCCAACGGCGCCGGGAAGACCACCACCGTCAACATCCTCTCCACGCTGCTCGCCCCGGACGGGGGCAGGGCCCGGATCGGCGGCTTCGACGTGGTCAAGGACGCGGCCAAGGTGCGCCGCACGATCGGCCTCACCGGCCAGTACGCGTCGGTCGACGAGGACCTCACCGGCCGGCAGAACCTCGAGCTCTTCGGCACCCTGCTCGACCTGGGCCGGCAGGGTGCCCGGAGGCGGGCGGCCGAGCTGCTCGAGTGGTTCGACCTCACGGACGCCGCGGACCGGATGGCCAAGACCTACTCCGGCGGCATGCGGCGCCGCCTCGACCTGGCCGCGAGCCTGGTCGGGTCGCCCGAGGTGATCTTCCTCGACGAGCCGACGACGGGCCTGGACCCGGCCAAGCGCGAGGAGATGTGGGACGTCGTGCGCATGCTCGTCGCGGGCGGTTCCACCGTGCTGCTCACCACGCAGTATCTCGAGGAGGCGGACGCGCTGGCCGACGCGATCACCGTGATCGACCACGGCCGCGTGATCGCGCACGACACCCCGGACGGGCTCAAGCGGGTGGTCGGCGGTCAGACCCTGGAGGTACGCCCGGCAGTCCCGGGCGATCTCCCCCGCGCCGCCGCGATCCTCGCCGAGGTCTCCGCGGGTGCCACCGCCGAGGAGATCCGCAAGGGCGTGCTGGCCGTGCCCGTGACCGGCGACTCGGCGCTGACCACGGCGGTCGCCCGGCTCGCCGCCGCGGACGTGACCGTCACCGAGCTCTCCCTGCACCTCCCCAGCCTCGACGAGGTCTTCTTCACGCTGACCGGCAAGCCCCAGGAAGAGGTAGCAGCATGACCACTCTCATCTCCCCGCAGCGCGCCGGCGGCAGGCCCGTCCCCGTGGCGGCGGCACAACCGAACCCGCGCCCGCTCCGGCTCATACGGCATTCCCTCGCGCTCATGAAACGCAGCTTGATCAAGACCTGGCGTACGCCGGAGGCGCTGATCGACGTCACGCTGCAGCCGGCGCTGTTCCTGGTGATCTTCGTCTACATCTTCGGCGGGGCGATCTCCGGCAGCACCCACGACTACCTGCAGTACCTGCTGCCGGGCATCCTCGGCCAGACCATCGCCACGGGGTGCATCGCCATCGGCGTCAACCTCAACACCGACCTGGCCAAGGGCATCTTCGACCGCTTCCGGTCGCTGCCCATCCCCCGGTCCGCCCCGCTGATCGGCGCGGTGCTCGGCGACGTCGTGCGCTACGTGATCGTCACGGTGGTCACGCTCGCCATCGGCTACCTGATGGGCTTCCGGATCACCACCGATCCGCTCAGCGCCATCGCGGGCGCGCTGCTCGCGGTGCTCTTCGCCCTGTGCCTGAGCTGGCTGTCCGTGCTCGTGGCGATGAAGGTGCGTACCCCGGGCGCCGTGCAGGGTCTGATGTTCGCGCTGATCATGCCGCTGAGCTTCGCGTCCAACGTCTTCGTGGGCACCAGCACGCTGCCGGGCTGGATGCAGGGCTTCGTCGACGTCAACCCGCTGACCCATCTCGTGGCGTCGATGCGCGGGCTGTTCCTCGGCACCCCGCTCGGCAATCACGTGTGGTGGACGCTCGCATGGTGCGCCGGCTTCGTCATCGTCTTCCTGCCGCTGGCGCTCCGGGCGTACCGGAAGAAGGTCTGAGCACCTCGTCCATGAGCTCGTAGATCCGCGGTCCGAGCTGCTCGAACCGCACACCGGCACGGCGGTCCTCCCCGAGGGCCGCCGTCAGCCGTTGCACCTCGCCGGGCGGGAAGAGCCCGGTGACATTCGTGCCCACGCTCATGCCGAGCTGCCACAGCTCCCGGGCGGTGACCAGGTCGCCGCGGTGCAGGGCCAGGGTGGCGCCGCCGATCGCCCACGCCCCGACCAGCGGGACGTCCCGGGTGGACAGCACCTCCTCCCGGCTTCCCAGGAGCAGTCGCCGGGCCGTCTCGTCGGCCGCCGGCGCCTCCCGGACCGCCGCCAGGGCCAGCTGGGTCACCGCCACGGCCACCCGGAAGAGCACCCGCGGCTGGGGGGAGCGGACCGGGAAGGCCTCGGTGGCGCGCAGCACCGCGTCGGCGTACCGGGTGGCCTGCTCCCACTCGCCGCGTTGCCAGGCCACATGGGCCAGTCCCAGGTTGGCCTGGGCGAGGTTCCAGTCCTCGCCGGGGTTGCCCGTCGCGGCGGTGTGCAGGCGGGTCTCGGCCTCCTCGTCGCCGATGAGCGCCAGCTGGGCGTCCAGGTTGATCCGCAGGGCGCGCGCGTCCTGAGCGGCACCGACCAGCTCCATGTGCCGGACGCCGAGGGCCAGCCAGTCGACCGCCCCGCCGGTGCCGCGCACGGCGATCGAGTTGCCGACCGTCTGGGCCGCCATGGCCATGCCCCAGTGGTCGCCGGCCGCCTCGAACTCGGCGTACGCCCGCTCGGCGTCCTCGATCGCCTCCGCCGGCATCCCGGCGTTCTCCCGGAAGGCCGCCCGGGAGAAGAAGCCCATCCCCCGCACGTACGCGTCCTCGTGGCCCAGCATCCGCTCGGCCGCCATCATCGCCCGGTCGAACTCGACCGTCCCGAACCACGGCAGCAGCTCCGCGAGGACCGCACCCCGCGCCGAGACCGCCTCGGGCCGCTCGCGCACCACCGTGCGGACCGTCCGGTTGCCGAGCGCGACGAGCCGGGACGGCCCGGTGATGCCGCCGTTGATGACGATCATCAGGCCCATCCACACCTGCCGGTCGGCGTCGGGCAACGGGCGGCCGCTCGCCTTGCCGCGCAGGATCGCGGAGCGCACGCGCGCGGCCGGATCCTCCGCGTGCGTCACCTGTCCGGCCCATTGCGACACCTCGAGGTGCAGGCCACGCACCATCCAGAACTGGAACAGCGTCGCCGCCACGTCCACCACGGCCGGCTCGTCCCCGATCGCCAGCGCCCACCGCAACGCGGCCTGCAGGTTCTCCGAGTCGCGCTCGACAGCGGCGAGGACGGCCAGCTGCCGCGGCCCGATCACGTCGGCCAGCAGCGACACCGCCACGGTACGGCCCCAGCCGAGCAGCCCGTCCATGGCGGCCCTGCGATCGCCCAGCCGGGCCTCGCCGTACTCCCGGACGGTCTCCAGCATCCGCCAGCGGGGCTCGCCGTCCTCCTGATCGAGCACCAGCAACGACTGCTCGACCAGCACCGCCAGGCCGCGCCGCACGTCGGACAGCCCGGCCACCGCGGCAGCCGTCTCCGCGGTGAACCGCGCCGGGATGACCGCCAGCCGTTGCAGCAGCTCCCGCTCGGCATCGGGCAGCAGCTCGCGGCTCCAGTCCACCATGGCCCACAGGCTCGCGTGCCGCTCGGGCAGCCCGCGCAGGGCGTCGTCGAGCAGCGCGAACCGGTCGTCGAGGCCGGTCAGCACGTCGTCGATGGGCATGTGCCGCAGCCGGGCGGCCGCCAGCTCCAGCGCGAGCGGCAGGTTGTCGAGGCGGTGGCACAGCAGCAGCGCGCGGTCGGTGTCCCAGGTCGGCACGGCCCCGCCCGCCCGGGCGCGCGCGTCGAGCAGGCCGAGCGCCTCGGCGTCCGGCAACGTGCCGAGCCGGTGCACGACCTCCTCGGCCAGGCCCAGCGGCGCCCGGCTCGTGGCCAGCACGGCCACCTCGGCGGCGACGTCGAGCAGGTCGGCGACCACGTCCGCGGCGGCGGCCAGGACGTGCTCGCAGTTGTCCAGGACCAGCAGCCCGTCCAGCTCCGGAGCCACGGCGCGCAGCCGCTCGCGGGGCGTGAGGACCCGGCGCTCCAGGTTCACCGTGGACGTCGTCTCGGCGCCGCCGAGGGCCCCGAGGATCGTGGGCAGCACCTCCGCGGGCGTCCGGACACCGGCGAGCTCGACGACGACCACGGCGCCGGCCGCGCGCCGCGCCACCTCGGCGGCGAGCCGGGTCTTGCCCGCCCCGCCCGTCGCCACGATCGTGACCAGCGGGGCCTCGGCGAGGGCGGCCGTCACCTGGGCCAGGTCGTCGTCCCGGCCCACCAGCGCGGTGCCGGGGCGCCGCCACGACCCGGGCAGGGTGGCCCGGCGGCCGGGGCGGGCCTCCTGCCTGCGGGCGAGATCGCCCCGGAGCAGGGCGACGTGGACCTCGGCGACGACGGGTGACGGGTCGGTGCCGTAGCGGTCGGCCAGCTCGGCGCGCAGCCGCTCGATCACCTCGAGCGCCTCGGCGTCGCGGCCCTGGGCGGCCAGGAGCCGGACCAGCAGCGCGATCGCGGGCTCGTCGGGCGGCGTCCGCGCGGCGAGCAGGCGCAGGTCGGCGTCGTCCAGGGCGCCGGCCCCGGCCAGGGCGGCCTCGGCGCGCAGGGCGGCGATCTCGCCGAAGAGCCGGGGCTCGGCCGCCGGCTCCGGCAGCTCGGGGAAGCAGGCCCGGGCCTGGTCGGCGGCCCGGCGGGCGGCCACCGCGTCGCCCGTGCTCAGCGCCGCACGCGCCTGCCCGGCGAGCGTGCGGGCCGTGGCGGCGTCGGTCTCGATCTGCTCGACCGGCGTCCGGTAGCCGCCGGGCACCGCCACGACCGGCACGCCGAGCCGCCGCACCCGGGACACCAGCGCCTGCACGGCCCCGGAGGCGTCGTCCGGCGGAGCCCCGTGCCAGACGGCCTCGGCCAGGGCGGTGACGGAGACGGCCCGGCCCCGGGCCGCCACGAGCTCACGGACCACCGCGGCCAGGCGGTCGCCACGCACCGGCCGGCCGTCGACGGCCAAGGGGCCGAGCAGGGTGATCCGCACCCGGCCATTGTCCGCCACCGCGCCACCCCGTTTCACCCGCCCGGCGGCGGGTGGCACAGGCTCAGCGGAACGTGGCGAAACGCTTGCGGATCTGGCCGCCGATCGCGGTGAAGTCGCCGCCCGCGCTCATCGCGCCGCCGTGCGCCACCAGCGTGCGGACGCCGATCACGCCGTTGGCCTGCGGCGCCCACGAGGTGAGGGCGCCGGCGCCGGTGAGCGAGGCCAGCTTCACCCGCGAGTACGAGCCGTCGAGGCAGGCGCCCTGCGAGCCGTTACGGGCGGAGCGGCAGATCTTGTCGAAGTGCCCGCCGACGTAGACGCTGCCGCCCAGCGTGGCGATGGCGACCGCGTCCCCGTCGAAGACGCGCTGCCACTTCAGCCTGCCGGCCGTGGTGTAGGCGAGCGCGCGTCCGCCCTGGCCGCCTGTCGCCGCGTACACGGTGCCGCCGTCGACGGCGATGGAGTTGACCTGCGAGTCCGGCTTGGGCGTGAACCCGCGGTCGACGGCGCCCGAGGAGGCCGAGATCGCCGCGAGGCGCAGCGTGCCGGGGACGCCGCCGACCTTGTGGAAGCCGCCGCCGGCGTAGACCCGGGCGCCGGCCAGGGCCAGGGCGTGCACGGAGTCGTCCGCGGCCGGGCGCCACCGGGAGTCCAGGGCGCCGGACGACAGGGAGAAGGCGGCCAGGTTGCCACGGGCGGAGCCGTCGATCTCCTCGAAGCTGCCGCCGACGTACAGGCGGCCGTTGCCCACCACCATGGAGTACGGCGCACCCGTCACCTGATGCGAGAAGGAGCCCACGGCACCGGAGGACGCGTCGAGGCGCACCAGGTTGTCGCGGATCCAGCCGGAGACCCGGCGGAACGAGCCGCCGGCGTAGACGGACGAGCCGCTGACGGCGAGGGCTCGTACCGTGCTGTCCGCCGCCGGGGCCCAGTCGAGCAGGGCGCCGGACGACGCGTCGAAGGCCGCGAGCCGGGACCGCGAGTAGCTGCGGCCGCCCGACTCGGCGCTGGTGAAGGCGCCGCCGACGTAGACGGTGTCCCCTCGGTACGCGATCGCGTACACGGGACCGTTGAACTGGGGCGCCCGGGCCGGGCCGGTCGTGATCGCACGGGCCGGGGCCGCGCCGGCGGCAACGGTGAGCGTGGCGGCGACGGCCGTCAGCAGCAGCCGACGCGCGAGAGGCATGAAACGCACATATCAGTCAACCATCGCGGGACGGCGAAAGTCGCGCCGCCGCACTGTCCGTTTCCTGTGCTTTATCCCTCACTGACGTTTTCTCCGCCGCCGGGACCGGCTCGGCCGGGGGCCGCAGGCGGGTGCCCGCCGTCACCTGGCCGGCGAGGTCCCGGTCGCGCAGGCCGAGCATCACCAGCCAGTCGACCAGCTGCCGGTGGACGGCGTCCGGGCCGATCAGCTCGCCCTGGCTGATCTGCCACTCCGCCGGGTGCACCAGCATCGCGTCGGTCTGCCAGCCGCCGAGCCCGCCGTGCGAGCCGACCAGCTCCTCGAACGCGGCGACCTCGCTGGTCACCGGGTCCACGCTGCTGATCAGCACCAGGTCGGGGATGTGCTCCGACTGCTGGTGGCGCAGCAGGTCGGCGCGGGCGTGCGGCCCGTACGGCAGCAGCGGGTCGATGCCCTCGACGGTGCCGTCCGTGAGCCGGTGGCTGCCCGCCGGCCCGTACGCCACGGGACCGTCCGCCTCGTCCACCACGACGATGCCGATGCCCGGGTGCCCGGCGAGCCCCGAGATCAGCTGCGGGTAGACGCGGTCGATGCGGTCCTTGGTGAGCCGCTCCGGATAGCGGGTCAGATAGACGAGCGCGAGGTTGCCCGACGAGACGACCAGCAGCGGCGCCACCGGGGAGGGCGGGAAGTCGGGCTCGCGCTTCGCCTCGTCCTCGGCCGGGGCGGTGGGCGCGTCGGCCGGGTCGGGCGCCGAGAAGCGCTCGACCGCCTCGTCGAGGGTCTCGCCGTGCCGCTGCCGGAAGGTCGCACCCTGGCTCTGCCCGTGGTCCGACACGATCACGATCTGGTACGACCGGGCGGCCTCGCGGCGCAGCTTCTCCAGCACGCCGAGCATCCGGTCGAGGCTTTCCAGCTGCCGCATCGACTCCGGGCGCGCGGGGCCCGCGTGATGCGCCACCTCGTCGTAGTCGACCAGGTCGCAGTAGATCGCCGGGGCGCCCCGGGCCATCTGCTCGGCGATCAGCGACACGTTGACGTCGCGCAGCAGCATCGAGGCCGGGCGCAGGGCGAGGAAGGCGCCGGAGCGGCTGACCCGCGGCTGCAGGTTGCGGCGCCGCTGGAGCCGGGCCTGATAGAGCTCGACGGCCACCTCGCCCACGCCCAGCACCAGGGCGCGGGTGAAGCCGAACGGGCTGGCCATGAACGCCGCCCAGCCCCGGGCGGACCGGCCCGGCAAGGCGGCATGACTGACCGTGAGCAGGCAGGTCGTGGCGTCGCCGGAGAAGGCGTTGCCGATGCTCACGCCGTCGTCGCGCAGCAGGCCCCGGCCGTCGGAGAGGCGGGGCTGGATCACAGCGGCGTCGCGGGGGCGGTTGGAGACCATCAGCTTGCCGGTGTCCTTCTCGAACCACCGGAAGCCCGGGATCTGCCGGGAGGCGCCGTGCAGGATGCCCGCCTGCGATGCGGGGGTCGTGGACGGGAGGCCGGTGTGCCAGCCGCGCATGGTGTGCGTACCGGAGCGGAGCCAACGGCCGAGAGTCGGCAGGTTGCCGGCGCGGACCGCCCAGCGCAGCACCGGCTCGCTGACCCCGTCGAGCTGGACCATGAGCAGACCCGGCTCGGTGCCCATCGCGGGCCGGTGCAGGGCCAGGAACCGGCCGCCGGCCTGCCGGGCCTGGCGCCGGCGGATGGCGCGCATGAGCCGGCGGGCCTCCTTGAGGAACGTGTCCTCGGTGCCGCTGTCGACCATCCAGTCCAGGATCGCGGCGCCGACCACGGCGACCAGGGCGGCGACCCCGACGGTCGGCCAGCCGCTGAGCCGCTTGGAGGGGTCCAGCTCGAGGGCGACCGCCATGACCGCGATCTGGGCGACGACGCCGAGCAGCATCGCGCCCCAGCCGCCGAGCGCGGTCACGCCGAAGAGCAGCAGCGGCCGCAGCACCGCGCCCACGACGGCGACCAGGACCACGAGCCCCATCGTGTCGATGACGTCGGTGCTGCGGACCCCCGGCATCAGCCACAGGGTGATGCTCAGGACGACGAAGGTGATGATGCCGTTGCGCAGCACGGCCTTGAGCCGGTCGAGCACGCGCGGCCAGGCGAGCAGCGCGCGCAGATCGTCCCTGCGACTGCTCTCCGGTTGTACGGCCACCGGAAAACGATCGCACAGCTGCGGGCGTCCCCGCTTCCCACGTCACCAACGACACGTTCCGGCGGCCCACCCGATCGGATGACAGAGGAGTTTTCCGGCACCGCGCCGCGATACGGTCGGGGCTCTGCGAGGGATGGGGAGGCCCGCATGCGGGTCGTACCCGTTGTCGTCACACTGCTGCTCGTCCTGGCCGGCTGCTCATCGCCGCCGTCACCGTCGCCGTCGCCGTCGCTTGAGCCGGCGCCGGCCGCTGCGCCCAAGGTCGTGGGCTACTTCACCGACTGGGGCGTCTACGGCCGCAACTTCCAGGTCGGGGACGTCCCCGCCGGCAAGCTGACCCACCTGCTGTACGCCTTCGGCAAAGTCACCGACGGCAAGTGCACCACCAGCGACGCGTGGGCCGACTACCAGCGCCCCGTGGCGGCCGGCGACAGCGTGGACGGCGTCGCCGACCGGCCGAAAGAGGGCCTGCGCGGCAACTTCGGACAGCTCCGCAAGCTCAAGGCCCGTCATCCGGCCCTGAAGGTGCTGTGGTCGTTCGGCGGCTGGACCGGCTCCGGCGGCTTCACCGAGGCGGCGAAGAACCCGGCCGCGTTCGCCGAGTCGTGCGCCAAGCTGATCCGGGACCCGCGCTGGGCCGGCGTCTTCGACGGCGTCGACATCGACTGGGAGTACCCGAACGCCTGCGGCCTGAGCTGCGACACCAGCGGACCCGACGCCCTCACCGGCCTGGTCACCGACCTGCGCCGCGAGCTGGGCCCGGACGCCCTGGTCACCGCCGCCGTCCCCGCCGACACGGGCAAGCTGGGCGCCAGCGACTACGCCGACGTCGCGGCACAGACCGACTGGCTCAACGCGATGACGTACGACTTCTTCGGCACCGGCGACACGCCCGGCCCGACGGCGCCGCACTCGCCGCTGACCGCGTACCCGGGCATCCCCCGCGAGACGGCGACCACCGAGGCGGCCGTCCAGAAGCTCCTCGACCTCGGCATCCCCGCCGGCAAGATCCTGCTGGGCATCGGCTTCTACGGCCGCGGCTGGACCGGCGTCGGCACGCCGGACCCGGGCGGCAAGGGGACGGGCCCGGCGCCGGGCAGCTATGAGCGGGGCATGGAGGACTACGGCGTCCTGGCGCGCACCTGCCCGCCGACCGGCACCGTCGGCGGGACCGCCTACGCCTACTGCCGCGGCCAGTGGTGGAGCTACGACACCCCGGACACGATCAAGACCAAGATGGCGTACGTCCGGAGCAAGGCCCTGGGCGGCGCGTTCGCCTGGGAGCTCTCCGGCGACACCGACGACTCCCGGCTCCTCGGCGCCATGGCCGACGGGCTCGGTTAGCGGCTCAGCCGATCCGGACCCAGACGTCGTCGACCGTGCCGTGGAACTGGTCGTTGTCGGCGTAGGAGCCCTTGCCGCCCACGCTCAGCGGCCGGTTGTTGGTGATGGACAGGGTCGCCGCGATCGGGCGGTTGCCGCGCACCGCGCCGTCGACCAGGACGGTGAGGGCGGTGCCCCGGCGGCGGCACTCGATGTCGTGCCAGTGGCCGTCGGCGACCGAGACCGTGCTGCGGACGATCTTTATCCCCGGCCGGGCTCCGACGAGGACGCAGCTCGGCCGGCCGGCGGCGCCGTCGACCTGCAGCTTCCACTGGCTGGTGCTGGTGGAGTAGCCCTTTTGCACGACGTTCTGGCCCTTGGTGGTCTGGTCGCGGGGCAGCAGGACCGAGGCGCCGTACGCGATGTCGCGCGTGCCGGGGTTGAGCGCGGCCGTGCTCGGGCTCTGCAGTGCGGCGTGGGCGCAGGTGCGCGGCTTGCCCGTGCACTTCGGGGGGAAGCGCAGCGCCTGGCCACGGTTGTGCGGCACCGCGCGGACCACGCCGCCGTTGCCGGCCACCAGCCGCAGCGTGTGCCCGCGCCCGGACTCGTCGGCGATGCCGGTCGCGCGGCCGCCGTCGAAGCGGAACTGCGCGACCAGCAGGCCGGCGGTCGCCCGGGAGACCGCGGCGTGGGCCAGCTCAGCTGCCGCGACGGCTTGAGCGGTCAGCGCCTGCACCCGGGCGCCGGTGTCCCGGGCAGCCTGCCACTGTGCCCGGACGCTGACGGCCGGGGCGGCCTGCCACTGTGCCCGGGTGCTGGTGGCCGCCGCGGCGGGGGCGGTCGGCGCACACAGCAGCCCGGTCAGAGCGGCGGACGCGAGAACACGGCGAGTGGTCATGTCCGAATTATTGACCACTGGGGTGCTTTTTACGCATTCCCGTGGGGGGACGCCGGTCAGCCGATGTGGGCGGGGCCGTCGGCGGGGCTCAGCTCCTCCTTGCGTACGCGGATCATGACGGCCGCGATGACCGCCGCGACCAGGATGATGACGGCGGCCCAGGTGAAGGCGTCGGAGTAGCCTTCGATCTGGCCGAGCAGGCCGGCCCGCTGACCGTCCTGCGGGCTCGCGGGCGGGTGCGCCGCGAGGTACGCCGTGATGGCGCTGGTCGCGATCGTGTTGAGCAGCGCGGTGCCCAGCGAGCCGCCGACCTGCTGCGTCGCGTTGAGCGCCGCGCTCGCCGCGCCCGCGTCGTGGCCGGGGACGCCGACCAGGGCGAGGCTCGACAGCGGGACGAACGTGAAGCCCAGGCCGAGGCCGAGCAGAATCTGCGCGGGGAAGAGGTGGGTCCAGAACGACGTGTCGAGGTCGATGAAGCGCAGCCAGAACATGCCCGCCGCGGCCAGCACCGGCCCGATGATCATGAGCGGCTTGGGGCCGATCCGGGGCAGCAGGTTCGACGCGGCGGTGGCCGAGACGAGCACGCCGAGCGTCACCGGCAGCGACGCGAAGCCGGTGTGCAGCGGGGTGTAGCCGAGCACACCCTGCAGATAGAGCGCCAGGAACAGGAAGGCGCCGAACAGCCCCGCGCCGACCAGCATGGACGTCAGGTACGCGCCCCCGCGGTTGCGGTCCAGCACGATCCGCAACGGCAGCAGCGGGTTCCGGGTGCGCCGCTCGACCAGCACGAAGATGACCAGCAGCACGATGCCCGCCGCGATGAAGCCCCACGTGGTGCCCGAATCCCAGCCCTTGCCCTCCTTGGCGGCCTCGGTGAAGCCGTAGACCAGGGACGCGAGGCCGAGCGTCACGACCACGGCACCGGGCACGTCGTAGGAGGTGTCGCCGTCCGCCCGGCTCTCCGGCACCACCGGGACGGCGAGGGCCAGGGCGACCAGCGCGATCGGGATGTTGACCAGCAGGCACCAGCGCCAGTTCGCGTACTCCGTGAGCACCCCGCCGAGCAGCAGGCCGACCGCCGAGCCGCCGCCGGCGATCGCGCCGTACACCGCGAAGGCCTTGGCCCGCTCCCGCGCCTCGGTGAACAGCACCGTGAGCAGGGCCAGCGACGCGGGGGCGAGCAGCGCCCCGAAGGCACCCTGCAACGCACGCGCCCCGAAGAGCATCGGCCCGGTGGTCGCCAGGCCGCCCAGCGCCGACGCCGCGGCGAAGCCCACCGCACCGACCAGGAAGGTCCGCTTACGGCCCCAGTAGTCGGCGATCCGGCCGCCGAGCAGCAGCAACCCGCCGAAGGCCAGCGTGTACGCCGTGACCACCCACTGCTGGTCGGCCTCGGTGATGCCCAGGTCCTCGCGGGCGCTGGGCAGGGCGATGTTCACGATGGTCGCGTCGAGCACCACCATGAGCTGGGAGATCGCGATCACGCCGAGCGCGGCCCAGCGGCGTGGATGAGGGCTGCCGGGCGCGGAGTGCTCGGCGGCTGCGGGAGCAGCGGACATGACGGTCCTTCCGACGGGTCCGGAGGCGTCGGACCCCCGGACCGCGATCGTAGGTTCCGATCATGGCCAATTGCGCCTTGACGAGGCGAAATGAGACGGTGCTCGCAGTGTCGGAATTCCGGTTTACCGTCGGCCGCTCTCCTCGGGGCCGGGTCAGCCGGCGCCACCCGCTGTGCCCGGCACGTCGCTGCCTTCTCGGGGGCGCGGTCAGTCGGCGCCACCCGCTGTGCCCGGCATGTCGCTGTCCAGCGGCTTGCCGGGGACGGCGCTGTCCAGCGGCACGGCCGTCGGCGGCACGAGCCCGAGCTGCACCCCCTGCCGGGGCAGCACGGCGTCGAGCAGCCAGTCGGCCGCCACCCGGACCCGGTTGCCCGGCATGGACAGCAGGTGGTAGCCGCGGGTCACCACCTTGGCCGGCAGGCCCTTCAGCGGGACGCCCACCGGGTTCGCCGCCGAGTCGAGCCCGCCCAGGTCCACGACGAAGCCCAGGTCATGATGCTTGTACGGCCGCCGGCGCCCCTGCCCGTACGAGGCGGCGATGTTGTGCGCCACGGTCTTGCCCTGCCGCGTGGCGTGCTGCGCGGTCATGCCCGTGATCTCGCCGGGCCGGGTCAGGTCGGGCACGGCCGCCGCGTCGCCGGCCGCGTAGACGTCGGGCAGCCCGGGCACGTTGAGGAACTCGTCGACGACCAGCCGGCCCTGCTTCACCTCGAGGCCGATGTCGGCGACCAGCGGGTCCGGGCGTACGCCGACGCACCAGATCAATGATCGGGTCGGCACGAACTCGCCGTTGCTCAGCCGCACTCCCTCGCTGCCGGCCTCCTTGACCGACGTACGCAGCAGCACCTCGATGCCCCGCCGGCGCAGCACGTCGTCCGCCGCCGAAGCGAGCCGCTGGTCGAGCGACGGCAGCACCCGCTCGGCGGTGTCGATCAGCAGCCATCGGGGCAGCCCGCGCAGCTGCGGCCGGTGCCGGGTCAGCTGCTCGGTGAACAACACGCCCTGCGCCGCCACCTCGGTGCCGGTGTAACCCGCGCCCACCACGACGAAGGTGGTCCGGGCCGCCTGCTCCGCGGGACTGGTCGCCGTGTCGGCCATCTCGATCTGCCGGGTGATGTGATCCCGCAGGTAGAGCGCCTCGGGGATGCCCCGGAACCCGTGCGCGTTCTCGGTGACGCCGGGCACGGGCAGCAGCTTGTTGACACTGCCCGCCGCGATCACCAGCCGGTGGTAGCCGAGGCTGCGCTTCTCGCCGTCCGGGTCGACGTAGGACACCCGGCGCTCGGAGAAGTCGAAGCCGTCCGCCTCGCCGAGGATCACCTGCACGTCGGGCAGCGCGCCGGCCAGTGACACCGACACCCGCCTCGGCTCCAGGATCCCGGCGGCGACCTCCGGCAGCAGCGGCAGGTAGAGGAAGTAGTCGGTGGGGTTGAGCAGCACGATGTCGGCGCCGCCGCGGGCGAGCCGGCTGAGCGTACGTGCTGTCTCGAAGCCGGCGAAACCCGCGCCGACGATGACGATCCGAGGGCGAGCCATCCGTGGTCCTTCCGTCGACGCGACTGAGACCATGCCCGCTCGACGCTAACCGAACCACGCGGCCGTTGTCTCCCGCGTCACGACTCGCTCCTGGTGTCCCCCGTGCGAGCTACCGGCAAGTGTCCTCCGCAGCGGGATGGGGCGAGCGTCCGATTTCCATAGCGTTCTGTCCATGGAAAACACCACGCAGCACACCGCCTCCCCGGCCACCCTCTCCCTCACGCAGCAGCGGCTCCGGCGCTTCCGGGTCCCGGTGCTGATCGCGGGCATGGCCGTGGTCCTCGTCGCCGCCCGGGCCCTGGACGGCCTGACCGGCCTCAACGCCTTCACCGGCCTGCTGATCGGCCCGGCCCTCGCGGTCGCCGCGGTCTTCGCGTACAAGTGGCTGGTCCGCAAGGTCGAGGGTCGCGAGGACGTCGCCGAAATCACGACGACCGACCGCTGGAAGAACCTCCGCCGCGG
The DNA here is from genome assembly GCF_030757795.1 of Actinoplanes oryzae. Taxonomy (GTDB): domain Bacteria; phylum Actinomycetota; class Actinomycetes; order Mycobacteriales; family Micromonosporaceae; genus Actinoplanes. The sequence continues at coordinate 31,117 of NZ_JAUQWH010000031.1, read as the reverse complement.
CGCCACGGTCGGCGGGCTCGCCTTCACGGCCACGATGCTGCTCATCGGGATGTTCGGCGGCTGGGAGCACGTCGGCGGCGGCAGCATCGGCGGCCTGCTGATCACCCTCGGCATCATGACCAGCGTCGCGGTCAACGAGGAGATCCTCTTCCGGGGCATCATCTTCCGCATCCTCGAGGAGCGGGCCGGCAGCGTCGTCGCCCTGGTGGTCTCCTCGATCCTCTTCGGCCTGACCCACCTGTTCAACCCGGGCGCCACGGTGTGGGGCACCCTGGCGATCGCCATCGAGGGCGGCACGATGGTGGCCGCCGCCTATGTCCTGACCCGCTCGCTCTGGCTGCCGATCGGCATCCACTTCGGCTGGAACTTCGTGCAGGCCGGCTTCTTCGGTACGGCCACCTCGGGCACCGAGCAGACCGACAGCCTCTTCCACTTCCAGCTCTCCGGCCCGTCGGTGCTGTCCGGCGGCGGCTTCGGCCCCGAGGCCAGCCTGGTCGCCCTCCTGGTCTGCGCCGTCCCCACGGTGATCATGCTCCGCATGGCCGCCCGCAAGGGGAACTTCCGCTCCGGCACCCTCCGCCTGCGCCGCAAGTCCGCCTGACCGCCAAGCCGCCGACCGGTCGCCGCCCCGCACCCGCCCGAATTCCCGCTCGCGCCCCGCCGCTCCCGCCCCTAAGGCCACGACGAGCTCAAAGGCGAAAACGAAGGCAAAGCAAAGACGCGAGGGCGAAAACGAAGGCGAACCGAAGGCGCGAAGGCGAAGCGAAGGCGCGAAGGCGAAGGCGCGAGAGCACGAGAGTACGAGAGTAAGGGCCGCACCGAGCAAGACCCCGAAAGCGAAAGGCCCCGGCACTTGCCGGGGCCTCGCTGCATCTCGAGGACGCACAGTCGTCAACATCGCGCCGGCACCCCAGACGCGCGGCCGCCGAAGACGCACGGCGTTGGCGAACGCATGGCCATCGAAGAAGCGCGACCGCCGAAGGGCCCTGGTCAGAGCGCGGAGGTCACTCCTCGCCGCCCTCGTCGTCCCCCTCGAAGACCTCTTCCATCATCTCGCCCGCGAGGTAGCCGGCGGCCATGCCGCCCGCGACACCCGCCACGACCCCGCCGACGCCCATGCCACCGCCGTGCCCGTGGCCGCCGTGCCGGTAGTGGCCGTGGTAGCCCCCGCCGTGCCCGCCGCCGTAGGCCGCGTGCCCGTAGCCGGGTGCGCCATAGCCGGGCTGCGCACCGTAGCCGGGCTGCGCGCCATAGCCGGGAGCGCCGTAACCCGGCTGGGCGCCGTAGCCCGGAGCGCCGTAACCGGGCTGGGCGCCGAACCCGGGGGCACCGAAGCCGGGCATGCTCTGCCGGTGGCTCACGGCCTGCTGCACCCAGCCGTCGACGACCTGCGCCCAGTCCGCCGTGTCGGCGTCGGTGTGCGGGACGGTGTAGCGGCCGTAGGAGTCGTGGCCGCCGCTGAACATGCCGCCGCGCTTGTCGAATTCGAGGACGACCTCGACGGCGTGCGGGCTGGTGACGAAGGTCAGCTCGACCTCGTTGATGCCGTGCGCGTACTGCGCCGGCGGGAAGTATTCGATCTCCTGGTAGAACGGCAGCGTCTGCTGCACGCCGTAGATCTGGCCGTGCTCGAGGTCGGCGCTCTTGAACTGGAAGCCGAGCCGGGCGAAGGCCTCCAGGATGCGCTCCTGGATCGGCAGCGGGTGCACGGCGATCGGGTCGAGGTCGCCCTTGTCGACGGCCTTGGCGATCGCCACCTCGGTGCGCACGCCCATGGTCATGCCGCGCAGGTGCTGACCGTAGACCGCGGTGATCGGCGTCTCCCACGGCACGCTGATCTGGAACGGCAGCGACAGGTGCTGCCCCTCGGCCAGGCGCAGCGGCCCGCTGACCGCCACGCGGTGGAACTCGCCGTTGGCGGCGAACTCGCCGCTGCCGCCCTCGACCTCGATGCGGGTGACGAGGCCGAGCGTGATGTGCTCGATCTCGACGTCGTGGTTGCCACCGGTCAGGTTGACCTGGCCCGCGAGCACGCCACCGGGTCGCGTGTTCGGATCGGCCAGGACGGTGTCGACACTCGGGCCGCCCACCCCGAAGGCGCCCAGCATCTTCTTGAAACCCACGGACATCCCCCTACACAGGACTTTCAGGTCCGGCAGAAGCTAGCAATTCAGGCTGAGCGTCCGCTGAAAGCAACCGGAGCCGCACGCCGGTGATCGCCCGTCCGGTGACCTCCGTGACCTCGGCGGTGTGGTGCTCCAGCGCGACGACCTCGCCGGGCTCCGAGGGAATGTGTCCGAGACGCGACAACAGGAGACCCGCCACAGTCGTGTAGTCGCCGACCGGCGTGTCGACCTCGACGCCGAGGTCGGGCAGGTTGTGCAGCGGGAAGGTGCCGGGCAGCAGCATCGCCCCGTCCGGCTCGCGCACCACCGACTCGACGTCCCGGTCGCTCTCGTCGTAGATCTCGCCGACAACCTCCTCGACGAGATCCTCCATCGTGACCATGCCGCCGACCGCGCCGTGCTCGTCGACGACCAGCGCCACCTGCCTGCGCTGCTGGCGCAGCTGGCGCATGGCGTCCGCGATCTTGAGGCTCTGCGGGAGGAAGAGCGCTTCCGACGCCGCGGTCAGCACCGGGCCCTCGACACCGACCAGGTCGCGCAGGTGCACCATGCCGACCACGTCGTCCAGGCCGAGCGGGCCGGTGACGGGTGCCCGCGAGTGCCCGGCCGCGATCAACTTGCGCAGCGCGTCGTCGGCGCGCAGCACGGCGGAGAGCACGAAGACGTCGCGGCGAGGAACGAAGATCTCCCGGAGCGTACGGTCGGCGATCTCGAACGCCCCGCTGATGATCGTGCGCTGCTCGGCGGTGAAGTCCTCCTGCCCCGCCACGATGTCGCGGATCTCCTCGCTCGTCACCTCCTCGCGCGCCGCGTCGGGATCCGCGCCCGACATTCGGACGATCAGGTCGCTGGCCTTGCCGAGCAGCCAGACGGCCGGCCGGGTCAGCGTGGCGAGCAGGTCGAGCGGGCGGGCCACGGCCAGCGCCCAGCCCTCGGCGCGCTGCATGGCGATCCGCTTCGGCGCCAGCTCGCCGACGACCAGCGTCAGGAACGTCAGCACGAGGGTGACCAGCACGATCGCGGCGGGAGCGGCGGCCGCGCCGAGGAAGCCGAGCGGCCCGATGAGCGGCTGGGCGAGCGACACCGCCGCGGCGGCCGAGGCGAGGAAGCCGGCAAGCGTGATGCCGATCTGGATGGTGGCGAGGAAGCGGTTGGGGTCGCGGGCCAGCCGGGCCAGCACGGCGCCGGCCCTGCTCTGCTGCTCGAGCCGCTGCAGCTGGCTGTCGCGCAGCGAGACGAGCGCCATCTCGCTGCCGGCGAAGACGGCGTTCAGCAGCACCAGCACGATGACGAGGGCGACCTGGCCGCCATATCCACCCATCCCGCCCCATTACCCATCGGAGGAAGCCGGGACACCCAGCCGCTCGAGCCACCGGTCGAGCAGGGCGGCCTCCACCGGCTCGAGCGCCTGCGTGCCCGACACGGCGAGCTGGGAGCGCAGCCGCTGCGCCGCCTCCGGTACGCCCCCGGCGCTCACCGGGGCGGCCGCCGGCGAGGTCAGCACGGCGGAGAACACGGCGTCGCGCATCCGATGGGACAGCGCCGGATGCTCGAAGAGCGCCGGCTGCGCGATGAGGGTCAGTGCCAGGCCGACATTGGCGGGCAGGATCAGCTGGGCCGCCGCCACCGGTGAGACCTTCAGGGCGCCGGCCGCCGACACCCGGACGAGGGTCGCCACGAGCAGCTCGAAGATCTGCCGCCGGGCCACCGAGTGCGACTGCGGCCGGGGCGCGAACATCAGCTGGTAGAGCGCCGGATTGGCCAGCGCGAAGTCCATGTGGTCGTCCCAGCCGACCCGCAGGTCCTCGATCACGTCGCCGGACTCAGGCAGGGCCGCCTTCTGCTCGGCGTAGCGGCGCAGCCCGTCGTCGGCGAGCGCGTCCAGCAGCCCGTTCTTGTCGCCGAAGAGCCGGTAGAGCACGGGTTGCGTCACCCCGACCGCCTCGCAGACGGCCCGGGTGGCGATGTCGTTGTCCGGCGAGAGGACCAGCAGCTCCTCGGCTGCCGCGATCATCTCCGCCCGAATGTCCCTCGTCACAAAATCAATGTTACGCCATCCCGATAGCCGTGCTACGGTCGTCGTATCGCCGCTAATTTCAGCGATACGATGAGGGCGTCATGAAGGCAAGAGGGCGCCCTGAAGGAGGAGAACGTCATGAAGGAGGACGTCATGAGGGTCGCCATCGTCACCGGAGCCTCCCGCGGCATCGGCCGGGCCGTCGCCGTCAAGCTCGCCGCCGACGGGCACGCCGTGGTCGTGAACTACGCGGGCAACGAGAAGGCCGCCAACGAGGTGGTCGACGAGATCACCGGCGCCGGCGGCCAGGCCGTCGCCTTCCAGGCCGACGTCGCCGACGAGCAGCAGATCGCGGCACTGTTCGACACGGCCGAGCAGACGTACGGCGGGATTGATGTCGTGGTCAACTCGGCCGGCATCATGAAGCTGTCCCCGATCGCCGACATCGACCTCGACGACCTCGACCGGATGCACCGCACCAACATCCGCGGCACGTTCGTCGTCGCCCGCGAGGCCGCCCGCCGGGTCCGCGACGGCGGCACGATCATCGGCCTCTCCACCTCGATCGTCGGCCTCCAGCTGCCGACCTACGGCGGCTATGCGGCCAGCAAGGGCGCCGTGGAGGCGATGGTCCTGGTGCTCGCCCGGGAGCTGCGCGGCCGGGACATCACCGTCAACGCCGTGGCCCCCGGCCCGACGGCCACCGAGTTCTTCCTCGACGGCAAGGACCAGGCGACGATCGACCGGATGGCGAAGCAGCCGCCGCTCGAGCGCCTCGGCGAGCCCGTCGACATGGCCCGCGTCGTCGCCTTCCTCGCCGGCCCCGAGGGGCACTGGGTCAACGGCCAGACCGTCCGCGCCAACGGAGGGATCATCTGATGCCCGCCACCGTCCTGGTCACCGGGGCGTCCAGCGGCTTCGGCCGGCTCACCGCGATCTCGCTGGCCCGCGCCGGGCACACCGTCGTCGCCGGCATGCGCGCGATCGACGGCCGCAACGCCGAGGCGGCCGCCGCCCTCCGCGCCCTGGCGACCGACGAGGGGATCAGTCTCGACGCCGCCGAGCTCGACGTGCAGTCGCAGGAGTCCGCCCACGCCGCCGTGCACGGCCTGCTCAACACGCACGGGCAGCTCGACGTCGTCGTGCACAACGCCGGGCACATGGTGCTCGGCCCGGCCGAGGCCTTCACGCCCGAGCAGCTCGCCGCCGTCTACGACGTCAATGTCCTGGGCGCCCAGCGAGTCAACCGGGCCGCCCTGCCGCACCTGCGCGAGCAGCGGTCCGGCCTGCTGGTCTGGGTCGGCAGCTCGTCGACGCGGGGTGGTCACCCGCCGTTCCTGGCGCCCTACTTCGCCGCGAAGGCCGGCATGGACGCGCTGGCCGAGAGCTACGCCGCCGAGCTGATCCGCTTCGGCATCGACACCTCGATCGTCGTCCCCGGCGCCTTCACCTCCGGCACGAACCACTTCGCCCACGCGGGCACGCCGGAGGACAGCGCGGTCGAGGCCGCCTACGACGAGCTCTACGGCGAGCTGCGCGCGGGCATCGGCGACCGGCTGGCCGCGCTCGTCCCGCCGGGCAGCGAGGCCCAGAGCGTCGCCGACGAGATCGTGCGCGTGGTCGGGCTGCCCGCGGGCGAGCGCCCCTTCCGCAGCCACGTCGACCCCAGCAAGGACGGCAGCGAGGTCGTCTCGGTGGTCGCCGACCGCATCCGCCACGAGTTCTACCACCGGGCCGGCATCGCCGACCTGCTGCCCCAGCACGACGCACTCTGAGAATCGAGGAGAGACACCATGCCTTTCGCCAACCTCAAGGTCCCGGCCGACACGCTGACGCCGGAGTCGAAGAAGAAGCTGATCGACGCGGTCACCGATGCCTACGTCGGTGTGTACGGCGAACGCGCCCGCGCCACCACCCTGGTCCTCGTCGAGGAGGTCACCGAGGGCGGCTGGGGGCTCGGTGGCACCGTGCTCACCGCCGAGATGCTCGGCAAGTCCTGACCGCTCGCATCCGAGCGACGGCGGCCATGATGGTCACTGGATCGGCAAGGTTGAAGGCGTCGCTGGGCAGCCCGACCCGCCCGTCGGTCACGAACGGCCGCGTCTCCCCGGCGGTCGGCTGCGACATCGCGCACACCCGGGCGACGGCGGGCCGGGCGGTCGCCGGGGCGGCAGGTATCGAGCGCTCAGACTCGGGTGACGGCGGCCCGGGCGGTCGCCGGGTCGGCCGCGGCCAGCGCCTGCTGTGCCGCGGCACGGCACTCGTCCAGCGTGTATGCGCGCAGTGCCGCGCGTACTTCGGGGATCGCCGCCGGCGTCATGGACAGGCTCGTGATGCCCAGCCCGGCGAGCACCACCGCGAAGGCGGGGTCGGCCGCCGCCTCGCCGCAGACGCCGACCGGCCGGCCCAGGGCGGTCCCGGCTGCCGCGCACAACGCGACCAGGGACAGCAGGGCGGGCTGCCAGGGGTTGAGCAGGTCCGCCAGTTCGCCGCTGCGGCGGTCGGCGGCGAAGGTGTACTGGCTGAGGTCGTTGGTGCCGACGCTGAGGAAGTCGACGGCCCCCAGGAGCTCGGCCGAGCGCACCGCCGCGGCGGGCACCTCGACCATGACGCCGACCGTGGGCAGACCGGCGTCGCGGCACAGCGCGGCGAACTCGGCGGCCTCCGCCACCGTGGTCACCATGGGCGCCATCACTTCGACGCGGGCGGCCGAGTCGCGGGCCGCCGCCGCGATCGCCGCGATCTGGGTACGCAGGATCTCGCCCCGGCGCCGCGCCACGCGCAGGCCGCGGATGCCCAGCGCGGGGTTGGGCTCGTCGCCGTCGTGCAGGAAGGGCAGCGGCTTGTCGGAGCCCGCGTCGAGCGTGCGCACCACGACCCGGCGGCCCGGCAACGCCGCGAAGACCTCGCCGTAGGCCGCCACCTGCTCGGCCATCCCGGGCGGGTCCACGTGGTGCTGGAAGAGCAGCTCGGTCCGGAAGAGCCCGACGCCCTCGACCGCGACGCCGGCCAGCTCCGCGGCGCCGCCGATGTTGGCCAGCAGCGCCACGGGATGCCCGTCGGCCGTGCTGCCCCGCGCCGAGGAGAAGTCGGCCGGGCGCGGAACGTCGGCAGGAGCCTCGGCAAGACCGCTGGTGACCCGTCCGGCAGTGCCGTCCACGGTGATCACCGTGCCGTCGGCGATGTCCAGGGCTCCCCCGCACGCCACCACCGTCGGGAGGCCCCGGGCGCGGGCGAGGATCGCGGTGTGGCTGAGGAAGCTGCCCGCCGAGGTGACCACCGCGAGCACCCGCGCCGGGTCAAGCAGCGCCGCGTCGGCCGGCGCCAGGTCGACCGCGACCAGGATGTAGGGGCAGCCGGGCTCGGGCAGCGCGGGCATCCGCAGGCCGAGGCAGTGGGCGATCACCCTGTCCCGCAGGTCGTCGAGGTCGGCGGTGCGGGCCGCCAGCAACCCGCCCGCGGCGATCAGGGCCGCCCGATGCTCGGCCAGGACGGCGGCGACGGCATGCGGCGCCTCGTGACCCGCGCGCACCGCCAGGGCCACCCCGTCGCGCAGGGTCCGGTCGGCGGCCAGGGCGGCCTGGGCGCGCAGGATCTCCGCGGTGGTCGGATCGGCGGCCGCGGCGGCCCGGCGCGCGATGTCGAGATGGGCGGCGTCGATCGCGGCGAAGGCCCGGTCCACCTCGGCGTCCGGATCGGTGACCGGGCGCGGCGCGGGCAACCGGGGCGGATCGGCGAGGCGATAGGCGGGCCCGGTGGCGGTGCCCCCGCTGGCCCCGAGCCCCCGAAGCAGCTCAGGCATCAGCAGCGCCCCGTCCGCGAAGCCGGCCACGCATCAGCAGCGCCCCGCCCGCCAAGCAGGCCGAGCATCGACGGCGTCCCGCCCACGAACAGCCCACGCATCGACGACACCCCGCCCGCGAACAGCCCACGCATCGACGGCGCCCTGCCCGCGAACAGCTCACGCATCGACGGCATCCCACGCGGGAGCAGCCCACGCATCGGCGGCGCCCCGCCCGGGAACAGCTCAGGCATCGGCGGCGTCCAGGTCGGTGGCGAAGAGGTCGGCGAGCTCGGTCAGCGCCCCCGGGGCGAATGGCCCGTACGCCTCCAGGATCAGCTCGCTCCCGCAGAGCGCACCCAGGCTGACCAGCGCCAGCGTGCTGTCGGCCGGCACGGCGGCCCGGTCCTGCGTCCGCACGGTGACCGGCGTGGGCAGCCGGGCCGCGGCCTCGGCGATGCGGGCGGCGACCCGCAGGTGCAGCCCGGCCCGCCCGGCGAGCAGCACTGTCCGGATCATGGCTCGTCGTCCAGGTGCAGCATCGCCACGATTTCCTCCGGGTCGGCGGACTCGCGCAGGGCCCGGGCCCGGCCCGGGTCGAGCAGGATCCGGCCGAGCGCCGCCAGCAGGGCCACGTGGCCGTCGCCGCGGGCGGCGATCGCGACGCACACCCGGACGGTCTCGCCGTCCCAGGACACGCCTTCCGGGAAGCGCAGCACCGCCAGCGAGTCGCGCCGCACCAGCGCCCGGGACATGTCGAGGCCGTGTGGGATCGCGACGCCCTCACCGACATAGGTGGACATCGCCCACTCGCGGTCGAGCATCGCGTCGCGATAGGACGGATGGACCGCGCCGATCTCCTCCAGGACGTCGGCGCAGCGGTGGACGGCGGCTTCCCGGCTTGCCGCGGTCTCGTGCACGCGGACACCGCACGGCTCGAGGACCGGCCGGACGTTCGTGGTCATCCGGCCAGCCTCACGAGCGAGCGTCCCAGCACGCCGTCATTGTCGCCGGGATTCCAGGTCACCACCAGAGCCGGTGCCCCACCGGCCGCCACGGTGTGCCCACCGGCCCCCGCGTTCGTGACCACGAGCAGGCCGCGCACCCCGTGCCCGGCGAACGCTTGGCGGGCGGCGTCCAGCGCCATGACCGGCAGCACCGGCACCTCCACGTGACAGATCGAGACGCCGAAGAGCCGGTGCAGGGCCCGGGTGAGCAGGTGGCTGCCCGCCTCGCCGGGCACCCATTGCAGGCCGGCGCCGGTGCGGCGCAGGGTCTCGATCACCCGTTTTTCGTACGCCACCCGGCGCAGCTCGGGCCCGCGCTGCGGATCGAGCGCCGCCTCCAGCCGCTCCCGGGCGGCGGCGGGCATGGCCTCGAGCACCTCGCCGAGCTGATCGGCGCCGAGCCGGCCGAGCAGCGGGACCGCCCGCTGATCCGGGAGCACGGCCAGCACCGCCGCCGCCTCGGCCGGGGGCAGCAACGCGAGCTCCCCGCCCAGCCGGGCGTCGCCGAGGTGCCCGGCCAGCGCGGCCCGGCGGGCGGGGTCGGCGGCGGTCAGCAGCCGGGCGATGAGCCGGCCGTCCATCGCGCCGAGCAGCCGTTCGATCCGGTCGCGGGGCATGGCGAGCAGCGCGTTCACGGCCCGGTGCGGCGGGGCGGCGCGGAGCATGGTGACGACGTGGTCCGTCGGCATGGAGCCGAGCACGGTCAGCTCCCCGGCGTACCGAGGACGACGCCGCCCGACTTGACGGCCGCGACGACCCGGGCCACCGCGGGGTCGCCGAGGAAGAGCCGGAAGCCGACGACGACCTTGCCGGGCGCGACGGCGCGGGCCCGGGCGGCGAGGCCGAGCTGGCAGAGGATCACGTCGGCGTCGGCCGGGATGGCGGCGACCGGGTGGTGCTCGACGGTCACCGGCAGGTTGCGCAGCTCGCGCCGGAGCTGCCCGGCGAGCAGGACGCTGCTGCCCATGCCGGCGTCGCAGGCCACGACGACCTTGCGGATGCTGCCGCCGGGGATGCCGTCGCGCGGGATGCCGTCCATCTCAGAGGTCCTCGTCGCCGCGGGTCAGCCGGCCGAAGCCGAGCAGCAGGGAGCCGACCACGAACGAGACGCCGGCGGCCACGACGACCCCGGCGAGCACCCCGAAGTAGTCGCCGCGCGGGGTCTCGGCGAGGTAGGCGAAGATGCTGCCCGGCGAGGGGGTGGCGATCAGGCCCACCCCGGTCACCATGAACGTCACGATGCCCGCGGCGCCCCCGGCGATGGCGGCGAGGATCATCGTGGGCTTCATCAGCACGTACGGGAAGTAGATCTCGTGGATGCCGCCGAGGAACTGGATGGCGGTGGCGGCGGGCACGCTCGGGCGCAGCGCCGGCGGGCCGAAGAGCAGGTAGGCGAGCAGGATGCCCAGCCCGGGGCCGGGGTTGGTCTCCAGCATGAACAGGATCGACTTGCCGCTGTCCGACGCCTCGGCGATGCCCAGCGGCCCGAGCACGCCGTGGTTCACCGCGTTGTTGAGGAAGAGCACCTTGGCGGGCTCGATCAGCAGCGCCGCCGCGGGCAGCAGGCTGTGCTCGACGAGGAACCGGACGCCGGCGCCCGCCGCGTCGGTGAAGATCCGCACGACCGGGCCGATCGCGACCACCCCGGCCAGGGCGACCGCCGCACCGGTGATGCCGGCGGTGAAGTTGTCGACCAGCATCTCGAAGCCGGGCCGGATCCGGTCGGCCAGCAGGGCGTCGACCTGCTTGACCAGGTACGCGGCCAGCGGCCCGACCAGCATGGCGCCGAAGAACATGGGGGTGTCCGCGCCGACGACCAGGCCCATCGTGGCGACCGCCCCCGCCACGGCGCCGCGCTGCCCGTGCACCATGCGGCCACCGGTGTATCCGATCAGGACCGGCAGCAGCACGTGCGACATGGGGTCGATGAGGGCGGCGAACCGCTCGTCGGGCAGCCAGCCGTGCTCGAAGAACAGGGCGGTGATCAGGCCCCACGCGATGAACGCCGCGATGTTGGGCATGACCATGCCGGAGAGGTGTCCGCCGAAGCGCTGGACTCGCGCCTTGATCCCGGCGCCCTGGTCAGGGGGCGCATACAGCTCCGCCACGGCGCGGCTCCTTTCGGTGGATGTGTTTGTACCGACGCCGATCACGTGCTGTCAAGGTTGTCTATCTGTCTGCATCGCACCGTGACCTGGTGCGACGATCGGTCAGGTGGCCTCCTCGTGGCGGCGCGGCCCGATGCTGGTCGTGGCCGTCGTTGCGATCCTGGTCGTGGAGCTCGTCCTGGGCTGGGACTCGCTGACCGGGGCGCTGCACGAGCTGCGCACGCCGCACTGGAACTGGGTCGCCGGCGGCCTGGTCGCCGAGGTCGCGTCCATGGGCACGTACGCCCGGATGCAGCGCGCCCTGCTCCGCGGCGCCGGCACCGACACGGGCATCAAGAAGCACGTGGCCCTCGCGTGGGCGGCGCACTCCCTGAGCGTGACCCTGCCCGGCGGCCCGGTGTTCTCGACCGCCTACAGCTTCAAGCACCTGCGCGGCTTCGGCGCCTCGGCGGCGGTCGCGTCGTGGTGCATCGCCCTGAGCGGGGTGCTGTCGGCAGGCGCCTTGGTCGTCATCGGCGCGGTCTTCGGCATCCTGACGCGCAGCACCGGCAGCTGGCACACGCTGCTGGGCTACGCGGCCGGGGCGCTGGTCGTGGCGATCGCGGTGCGGCTCGTGGCCCAGCACCCGCAGTGGCTGGTGACCCCGTCCCGCGCCCTGCTCCGCGGCGTCAACCGGCTGCGGCGCCGGCCCGCCGACACCGGTCACGCCACCCTCACCGGCATGATCGACCAGTTGCGCTCGGTGCGGATCCGGCCCGCTTCTTTCGCATACGCCGGCCTGCTCGCCGTCGCGAACTGGCTGCTCGACGCCCTGTGCCTCTGGATGTGCTGCATCGCCCTGGACGCGACCGGGATCCATCCGGTGCAGCTCGTGATCGCCTACTGCGCGGGCATGGCGGCGGCGAGCGTGCCGATCGTGCCCGGCGGGCTGGGCGTGGTCGACGGCGCGCTCATCCTCGGCCTGGTCGCCGGCGGCCTGGGCATGAGTTCCGCGGTCGCGGTCGTGGTGCTCTACCGGCTGATCAGCCTGGCCTTCGTCATCGGGCTGGGCTGGCTGGTCTGGCTGGCCCTGCGGTTCAGGGCAGGAACTCCTCCGGACGCGCGGGATCCCCGGACTTCTTCCCGAACAGCTTCCAGCCCCGCTTCTTCTTCTCCGGGGCCGGGGCTGCCTCGCCGTTGAGCAGCGCGAGCCGGTGCTGGGCGACGGGGTTCTCCGGCTCCAGCTGCAGCGACACAAGCAGTGCCTGGCGCGCCTGGTCGGTGTGGCCGAGCGCGTTGAGCGTCACGCCGTGCGTGAAGTAGTAGTGCGCCTCGTTGGGCTCCAGCCCCACAGCGGTCCGGGCGGCCTGCTCGGCGTCCGCGTACTGGCGGTCGGCGGCGAGCAGCGCCCAGGCCACGCGGTCGTGCCACAGCGGGTTCCTCGGCTCGACGATGACCGCGCGGTACGCCATGGTGACGGCGTCCTCGTGCCGGCCCTGCAGCGTGAACGCGCGGCTCGCGATCGCGAGCGGGCGGGGGTCCTCGGGCGCCAGCTCGATCGCGCGGTTGGCGGCGTCGAGCGCCTTGTCGACCTCGTCCAGCGCCAGCCGGATGCGGGCCAGCAGGATCCAGCCGGTGGCGCTCCGCGGGTCGGCGGCGAGGATCGGCTCCAGGTGCTGCGCGGCGGCGGCCGGATCGACCCGCTCGAACAGCGCGGCGGCCCGGGCGATGCCGATCTCGGTGGGCGTGCTCAGCCCCGGCGACCCGATCCGCGGGCCACCGGGCGCCATGGCTGCGTGAACGTCGGTCATCGGCGCTCCCCGGCCTCGCGGAAGATGAAGGTCACCAGGTCATCTTCGGCGGGCCGGGCCGAAATCCGAGGAGTTCACGCTGATGATCACTCGGCCGGGGCGGGTTGCCGGCCGCCGGACCGGGTGTGGTCGTGCGGCTCCGGGTCGGGCACCGAGGCGTAGGCCCGGACGGGGAACGTGCCGAACGCCGCGACCCGGGGCGGCGCCGCCGTGAACCGGGCACCGGTCGGCGGCAGGTCCGCCAGGCCGGTCAGGTGCTCGACGATCGGGATGCCGGCGGCCAGCAGCAGCGTGTGGGCCGGCCGTGCGCCGCCCGAGGCCGGCGAGGTGTCGTCGATGTTGACCGAGTCGATGCCGACGAGCGCGGCGCCCCGGTCCACCAGCAGGCGCGCGCCGGCCTCCGTGAGGAAGGGGGCGTCCTCCGCGTACGCCGGGGTGGCCCAGTGCCTGTCCCCGCCGGTGTGCAGCAGCACCGCATGCCCCGCGACCTGCAGATTCTCCAGGTCGGGCGCATCCACGGCCCGTCGGCCGCCGCCCACGTGGCGCACGACGACCGCCGGCAGGTCCGCCAGCCGCTCGAGCGGGATCCCGGCCAGGTCGGTGCCGTCCGCGTACCGGTGGAAGGGGCTGTCGAGGTAGGTGCCGGTGTTGCCGATCATCGTGATGACGTCCATCCCGAACTCGGTGCCCTCGGCATAGCTCGCCCGGGAGTCCTCCCGGGTCAGGTGCGGGGTGACGACCGGGGCGGGCAGCCCCGGATACGTCGTCATCCCCGCGCTGATCACGTGGCTCAGCTCGACCCAGCGCCGCCGGTCCCGCACATCCCACGGCCCGCCCGGGGTGCCCAGGTGCGGCTCGGCGAAGACCCGCACGTTCGACAGCTCGACGCCGCCCACCATGAGGAGCCGGCAGGCCGTCACGAAGATCGTCGCAATCTCGTGCTCGGTCACGTCGGCGTGCGGCACGTCGACCCGGAAGCCCTGGGTCTGGAGGCTGCCGCCGTTGCTGAAGGTCACGACGGCGTCGAACACGGCGCGGTACTGCAGGGTCATGGGAGCACCTTAGGGCCTGATCACGTGAGCTCGATGAGGGCTTCGACGAGGAGCCAGACGCCGAAGATCACGAAGAGCGCCGCGGCGCCGTACCGGATGGCCTTCTCGGGCAGGTGGCGCCCGAGCAGCCGGCCCACGAGGATGGCGAGCGCGTCGGCGGCCACCATGCCGATCGTGGAGCCCAGCCAGGTGCCGAACCAGCCGTACTGGGTGGCCAGCGTGATCGTGGCAAGCATGGTCTTGTCGCCCAGTTCGGCCAGGAAGAAGGCGCCGCCCACGGCCAGGATCGCCGAGCCGGTGCTGCGCTCGGCCTTGGTCTTCTCCTCGTCGGTCAGCTTGTCGCCGCGCAGGGTCCAGGCGCCGAAGGCGAGGAAGGCGACGGCCGCGATCAGCGAGATCCAGCCGGTGGGCAGGGCGACGCCGAGGCCGTAACCCACGCCCACGGACACCAGGTGTACGACGGCCGTGGCGACCGTGATGCCGATCAGCACCGGCACGGTCTTGAAGCGGGTGGCGAAGGTCAGCGCCATGAGCTGTGACTTGTCGCCGAGCTCGGCGACGAAGATCACGGCGAAGCTGACGCCGAGGGCGACGAGAAAGCCGTCCATGAAACAGAAACTCCCGGTGCTCGGGGGCGACCGGGATCGTGAGACGCGGGGCGACCTCGACCCGGCCACGTGAACGAAGACGTGTGCCAAGCCGAAGGTCTCGCTCGCCCCGGCGGACCGAGGCCGTGCGGCCGGACGCCCGGACAGGCGCGTCAGTATGTCGACCGCGACGTTGGGAGCTACTCCCCTTCGCGCTGCGAATCCTACAGGCTCCCAGGCCGGCGCGGACCGGCCTGGGCCTGTGAGCATGCCGACAATCAGCGGATGTGGCTCCGGAGCAGGTCGCGCAGGTCGGCCGACTCCCGCTTCGGGACGCCGGCCTTGACCGGCGCGGGCTGCGGGACGGGCGCGCACTTCCGGTCGGACATGTCCGCCTTCACGCGGCGCGGGAGCTCGCCGGTGGCCAGATAGGCGGCGACCGTGCCGTCGACGCACGCCCCGCCGAAGAGCGAGCCGGAGTGGGTCGTGCCGCCGACGCCCTCGACGAGGGCCGAGCGCGGGAAGAGGCGCCGGACCGCCAGCGCCCCCGAGTACGGAGTCGCCGCGTCAAAAGTCTCGCTGACCAGCAGGATCGGCGGCGCCTTGCGCCCGTCGACCGCCACGGGCCGGCCCGCCTTCGCGCCCCACGTCAGGCACGGCGCGTTGAACCAGGCGTTGCCCCACGTCTCGAAGGGCGCCCGGGCGTGCACGCGCCAGTTGTCGGCCCGCCACTTGGACCACGACAGCGGCCACTGGACGTCGGTGCACTGGGTGGCGAGGTAGACGGCGTACCCGTTGTCGGATCCCGCCGTGCCCGGGTTGGCCTCCTCGAACAGCTTGCGCAGCCCGGCGGGGTCCCGGTCGCGCACGAACGCCGAGAACGCCGTCGCCACGGTGTCCCAGCCGAACACGTAGTAGCCGGCCTGGAGGAAGACGTCGGTCAGCTCGTTGCCGCCGAAGGCGCCGGCGGCGGGCTTGCGGGTCAGCTGCGCCTGCTGGGCGTAGAAGAGCTTCTCGACCGCGGCACCCGTACGGCCGAGGTGGTAGACCGCGTCGTGCTTGGCGATCCACGCGAAGTAGCGCTTCATGTTGCGGTCGAAGGCGAGGTCCTGATCGAGGTTGGCGTCGTACCAGACGCGCCCCGGGTTCACGACGCCGTCGAGCACCATGCGGCGGACCCGCTGCGGGAAGAGCGTGGCGTAGACCTGGCCGAGATAGGTGCCGTACGAGTAGCCGTAGAAGTTGATCTTCTCGGCCCCGAGCGCGGCGCGGAGCAGATCCATGTCCCGGACCGTGTCGGTGGTCTTGAGGTGATCGAGCAGCGCTCCCCCGGCGCGGTCGCAGGCGGCGGCGTACTTCGCGGCCCGCTTGCGCCAGTCCTTCTCGATCGCGGCGCTCGCCGGCACGTACTGCGGCCGGCCGTAGCGCTGATAGGACGGGTCGCAGCTGAGGGCGGGCCGGCTGGCGCCGACGCCGCGGGGGTCGAAGCCGATCCAGTCGTACGCCGCCCCGGCCGCCCGCGGCACCTGGCCGCCGAGCGGCGACATGGCGAGCCCGGAGCCGCCGGGGCCGCCGGGGTTGACCAGCATGACGCCCTGGTACTGCGCCTCGGGCACGGTGTGCTTGACGCGCGACACGGCGAGCTGGATCTTCGGACCCTTCGGGCGGGCGTGGTCGAGCGGGACGCTGAGGAAGCCGCACTCCGCCCTGGCCTTGAGCGCGGGCTGGCTGCAGGCACCCCACTTGATCGCCGGTTTCGCAGCCGGGGCGGCGACCGCCACGCTCCCGCCCGACATGACCAGCCCGAGCAGCACGCCCGTCGCGAGGATTCTTCTCATCAGCAGCCCTTCGTCAGGTTTTCGCCCCATATGGTGCGGCGTGGGCGGCCTGGGTGCTGCCGTCCACGCCGGGGCGCTCCCGCGAAAGAGCCGATCCGCCTACGCCTTGCGGGCCTTCTGGAGGATCACGGCGATGCCGCCCAGGGCGACCACCACCAGGCCGTAGACCAGGCCCGTGGCGCGCAGATCGAAGGTGTTGGCGGCCAGGCCGGCGATCACGGCCGGGATGCTGAAGGCCACGTACGAGATGGTCAGCGCCACCGCGAAGAGCTCGCCGCGCTCGTCCGGGGCGGCCAGCAGCGCCAGCGTGCCGAAGGAGGCGAGCGACGAGGCACCGAAGCCGATGCCCGCGAGCACCGTGCCCACGGCCGCCACGACGACCGACTCGAGCTCCATGCCGACCAGGGTGACCGCGGTGCCGACGGTCAGCATGACGCCGGCGATCATCAGGTTGCGCGGGGTCGGGAAGGTCCGCAGGCTGAAGGCGGTCACCGCGCCGGTGCCGCAGAGCAGCGCCACGACGAGCCCGCCGATCAGGTGGCTGTGCAGGCCGAAGACGCCGACGGCGATGGACGGCCCGAGCGACATGTAGAGCCCGGCGAGCGCCCAGCTGGCCAGGATGATCGGGACGATCGCGAAGAAGTCCACCCGCAGCCGCTGCGGCACGCCGAGCTTGGGCAGCAGCGACGCGACGCCACCGGGGCGCCGGGCCGAGGTCTCCGGCATGAGCAGCACGATGGCCGCGGCGACGACCATGGCCGCGAGCAGGATGGCCCAGACCAGGTGGGTCGGGCCGGGGGCGTACTGCACGAGCGCGCCGGCGCCGAGCGAGCCGATGGACAGGCCGATCGGGGGCACCAGGCTGTTGAGCAGCCCGGCCCGGCCGGGGGCGTGCGGCGGGTTGAGGTCGACCAGCGCGGCGCCGAGCGTGGTGAAGGCCATGCCGGTCGCGACGCCCTGCACGAACCGGGCGACCAGCAGCATGGTCACGTTGCCCGCCGTCACGAAGACGATCAGGGCGGCGACCTCGAGCACGACGGCCGCGGCCAGGACCGGGCGCCGGCCGACGTGGTCGGAGAGGGCGCCCAGCACGAGCAGCGAGGCGATCAGGCCGACCACGTAGACGGCGAAGATCACGGTGAGCGTGACCGCGGAGAAGCCCCAGAGCTCCTGGTAGACGACGTAGAGCGGGGACGGCGCACTGCTGGCCGCGGTGAACGTCAGGAAGATGACGGCGATGGCCACGAACGCCACCGGATGCGACAGCCGCGATCTCTGGCGTACGGCGAGGGTGGTGGTCATCTTTGCTCCCCGATCTCACGAACAGACAGATCTGTCTAGCGGACCCGACAGTAGACAGGTCTGTCTGGTACCGTCAACCACATGTCCGCTGCATCACCCGTCACCGGGCGCAAGCCGACCGCCCGGGACCGCCTGCTCGCCTCCGCCGGCGAGCTCTTCTACGCCGAGGGCGTGCACACGGTCGGCATCGATCGCGTCATCGAGCACGCCGGAGTGGCCAAGGCGTCGCTCTACAGCTGCTTCGGCAACAAGGAAGGCCTGATCAAGGCCTACATAGAGGACTACGACGCCAAGCGCCGCCGCCGCATCACCACCGGCCTGGAACGCTTCGCCACCCCCCGCGACAAGGTGCTGGGCGTCTTCGACCTGCTGGCCGAGCAGGCCGCCGGGCCCGAGTTCCGCGGCTGTGCGTTCTACAACGCGGTGGCCGAGGGCGCCCGCGACGGCGAGCCGGCCGAGGCCGTGGCGGTCGGCCGGCGCTGGACCCGCGAGCTCTTCACCCGGCTGGCCCGCGACGCCGGCGCCGCCGATCCCGAGACGCTGGCCGCCCAGCTGGTCGTGCTCTACAACGGCGCGCTCTACGGCACCCGCATGGAGCAGGGGCCGGGCCCGGTGCTGACCGCCCGGGCGATCGCCGCGACGCTCCTGCCGTAACCCTCGCGACCACCCGATCGCGCCCGCCGTGGCAAAACTGCCGCGAATGCCCGGGATGTCACCATGCGGTGATGGATCTGCTCGGCCGACAATCCCGCTGGCTGCAGCCCCACCTCGGGACGACGGCGGTCGAGGGCCGCCCCCCGCACGCGTACATGGTGGCGTTGCAGCACGTGGCGGTGACCCTGGACGACGACCCCGGATGGCAGCGCTGGTGGCGGGCTTCCGGCGTGCCCCGCTGCGAGCTGGGGATCGTCGCGGAGGGCCACCCGGACCTGCTGCGGCCCAGTGCCGACATCCGTACGGTCCCCGGCGCCATCCGCGCCAACTTCACCTGCGCGGCCCCCGAGTCCGCCGATCTGCTCCCCCTCGCGGCCCGTGAGGTGACCGGCATGTTCGAGGTGATCCGGCAGGTGCTCGGCCTGGGCCCGCTGCCGCCCGTGCCGCCGCTGTCCGAGCCGCCGGAGCCGGCAGCCGAGCTCGAGGTGACCTGCCGCCCGCTGCCGGACGAGGGTGCGCTCAGCCAGATCCAGGAGTTCTTCGGCGAACCACCGTCGCCCGCTCGCTGAAGCGGGCCGGCGTTCCCCGCTCACGGCGCCGGACCCGTTCCGGCCGGTGCGCGCCCGGCCCGATCGCCGCCCTCGGCCGCGCCGCCTCCAGCGGGGCCGGGTCGGGCGCCACCACGATCACGCGGCCGCCCAGCCCCACGCCGGCGTAGACGACGGGCTGCGTGAGCCGCAGCGCGAGGGCGTGCGCGAGCCCGACGAGGATCGGGGCCGAGGCGGCCGCGAGCAGGTAGCCGTGGTGCACGGCCGCGAGCCACACCAGCGTCCCGAGCCCGACGACCGCGACGACGGGCGCGACCAGCCGGTGCCACAGCCCGTCGCCGGCCGGGCGGCGGTTGAGGAGGAACAGGGCGGCGAGGGCCGTTCCCAGCAGCAGGAGCAGCACTCCGAGGGCGCCGGCGAGCCCGAGGCGCGCCGCCCAGCCGCCCGCCGGGTCGATCCGGAGGGCGACGAACGCGCCGAGGATCAGGCCCGCCGCCACGCTCTGCGTCAGCGCGGCGACCCGGGGACGCGTCAGGCCGGCCGGGAAGACGTGCTCGCGGCCCAGCGCCGCCAGGTAACGGACGACGGTCAGCTGCAGGGCGAGCGCGCCGGCGGCCAGCCCGGCCACGGTCACCCAGGCGGCCGGGGTCGCCGCCCACGCGGGCAGCGGCCCGGTGCCCAGGCTCAAGGCGCCGAAGATCACGGTCAGGAGCAGGATCCCGCCCGTCCCCGTCCTTCCGAACGCCGCCGCCGTCTCGAAGCCCACGAAGGCGAGGACCCCGGCGAGCAGCAGCGCCCCGAGCGCCGACCGGTTCACCGTCCAGTCGACGCCGCCGACGTCCATCGTGGCCCGGAGCGCCGTGACGACGATCTGGCCCAGGACCGCCAGGACGATCAAGCCCACGGCGACGCGTACGGGCAGCTGACCGCAGATCGTGACCAGCAGCCAGCAGGCGCCCGCCACCGCCCACCACGGCGCGTCGAGCAGCGGGGCCGCCGCGGCGCCCGTCATGCCGTACAGGCCGGCCTGGACGGAGTGGTAGGCGGCGAGCGCGAGCCACGCCGCCCCCAGTCCCGCCGGACGGCCCAGCCCCTGCGCGATGGGCGCGTAGAGGCCGGCGGCATCGGGCATCCGGCGCGCCGCACCGGCGTACGCGGAGGCGAAGACCAGCAGGAACAGCCCGGCCCCGGCGACGATGACGGTCTCTCCCGCCGTCGCCCGGGAGCTCGCGACGGCAACGGCGACTGCGGTCACTTTGATCGACGCGGACATCGCTCCATTGAGACCCGCGCCGCCGCCCTAGGCAACCGCTCGTGATCGATTGACCACCTATGGTTAAAACTTTGGCACGGACAGCGCCGCGTCGCGGTGGGCGTCGTGGTTCTCCAGCCGGGCGACCAGCGCGGCCCGGACATCCCGGTACGTGTCCGCACCCAGCGGCAGCCGCAGCGGCGCCTCGGCCCCGTCCGCCGACGCGATCATCGCGGCCGCGATCTTCTCCGGATCGTTGACCAGCGGGAACGAGCCGTCGGCCAGCGCCCGCCGGGTGTCACCGGCGGGCGTGGCGTCGTACTCCGGCATGATCGGCGCCCGGACCAGCCCCGGCCCGAACCCGGTCGCCGTCGCCCCGGGCTCGACAATGGTCAGCCCGATCCCGAACGGCGCGATCTCTTGCGCGACGGTCTCGCAGAAGCCCTCGATGCCCCACTTCGACGCGTGGTAGTAGCCGAAGTTCGGATAGGTCGCCTGTCCGCCGGCCGTCGACACCTGCAGGATGCGGCCGCCCCGCTGGGCCCGCAGATGCGGCAGAGCCGCCCGGATCACCCAGATCGACCCGAGCAGATTGGTCTCGACCACCTGCCGGATCTGCTCGTCCGAGGCCTCCTCGACCGAGGCGAACACCCCGTAGCCGGCATTGTTGACCACCACGTCGATCGTGCCGAGTGCCGCGAACGCCTCACCCACGACCCGGTGCACCGCCGGCGCCTCCGTCACGTCCAGCTGCGCGATCCACAGCCGGTCGCCGTACTTGTCCCGCAGGTCGTCGAGCGCCTCGGGCCGCCGCAGCGTCGCCGCGACCCGGTCACCCCGCTCCAGCAGCCGCTCGGTCATGATGCGCCCGAACCCGGACGACGTTCCCGTGATGAACCAGCTCTTCGTCATGTCGCCCGACGCTAAGAGCTCGAGCCGACTCGAAGTCAAGGCTCGTACGCTTGGTTCCCATGACCACGACCACGCCGCGGCTCAGCATCGGAGAAGTCAGCGACCGCACCGGGCTGACCACCCACACGCTGCGCTTCTACGAACAGGAGCAACTCCTGGTCGACCCGGTCGAGCGCGACTCCGCGGGCCGGCGTCTCTTCACCGAGCAGGACGTCGAGTGGCTCCGCGTCTGCACGAAACTCCGCTCCTCCGGCATGCCGCTGCCCGACATCCGGCACTACGCCGCGCTGTTCCGGGAGGGCCCGCACACCGTCCAGGAGCGCTACGATCTGCTGCGCGGGCACCAGGAGCGGGTGCGCGAGCAGGTCGCCGAGTTGCAATCGGCCCTCGACGTCATCGACCACAAGGTCGACTTCTACGCCCGGCGCATGGCCGCCGGCACCGCCGACACCCTCTGGCGCAACGGCCCCGAATGCGACTGACTCTCGGCAGCCCGGCCGAGCCGCCTCGCTGATGTGCATCTTGTCGCCCGACAACCTATTATCGAACGCATGTTCGATCTCAGATCGGGGCAGCCGAGGACTCTGCATGCCTATGAGCAGCCGTATCATGACCGGATGACCGCGTCAGCACGAGATGTCGCCGCCGTCCTTCGCGACCGGCTGCCTGGCCTGCCGGTCAAGAAGCTGCACAAGCTGCTCTACTACTGCCAGGGGCATCACCTCGCCACCTTCGACGAGCCTCTTTTCACCGAGACGATCTCGGCCTGGGACATGGGTCCCGTCGTCGGAGCACTGTGGAAGCAGGAGAAGGAGGCCGGGATTTCCCCCGGCACCGCCACCCTCGGAGAAGCAGAGCTGAACACCATCGGCTACGTGCTCAGCAGGTACGGCGCCCTGACCGGCCAGGACCTCGAGAACCTGACCCATAGCGAGGCGCCGTGGAAGCTGGCCGATCGCGATCGGCGCCCCCGGGAGAGCGCCCGCATCGAGCCCGACTGGATCAAGTTCTATTTCCTGACGAGCGGCGCCCCGGGCGAGGACGACGGAGACGATGCGCAGTTGGACACGGCCGAGGTCCGTCGATGGCTGCAAGAAGTGACGGCCGGAGAGCACCCTGAGCAGTCCGTCGATTCGCTTGACGACATCCGGGCGAGGCTCCTGCCTGATGCCTGAACGACCGTCAGCGTGGACCTTGAAGAATTTCCTGTACCACCTCGACATCTGGGTCGCCGCCGAGAAGCCGCCAGATGATCTTCGCCTTCTCGTCACCACCTGGATCATGTCGCGGTCAGAAGACCCCTACCTGAATGCCCGCCGCGAGCCAGGCTTTCCCAATTTGTGGTACCTGCCCATCCCCGACTCGTACCACGACGGTGCCGTCGTCGGGTGCTCGTTCGAAATCTACGAGCAGAGTCACGAGGTGATCTGCCGGGGCTTCGGCACCCTGAGCTGGCCGGCGTGAAGGGGTAATGCGGCTCGTGAACACCCAGCGCTTCACCCATCCGACGCCGCGCGATCCGGTCCGGCCCGCGGCCTCATAACCCCCTGAGTCGCCACATCGAGACGCCCACCGCGAGCCGAGCAAGCCAACATTATGGGCACGGTTCCAGCCACCACCCGTGCCGGTATCCGGATGCACGAAGGCCCCGCGCGCGGCGGGGCCCAAGGCTGGTTCGGGAGCCTGAGCTCCCTGCGCGCCACTCTACCGCGACCGGTCAGGGCTCGATGACGGTCTTGCGGCCGACGCCGGCGCGGAAGTCGGCCAGGGCGGCGGCGTAGTCGTCGAGGGGGCGGCGGTGGCTGATGAAGACGGCCGGGTCGAGGAGGCCGGCGGCCAGCAGGGCGCCGGCTCGGTCGAAGCTGTGGAGGACGGCCATCGAGCCGGTGATGGTGATTTCGCGGCGGTAGACCTCGTACGGTTCGATCTCGACGCGGGCGTCGTAGGCGGCCACGCCGAACTGGAGGAACGTGCCGCCGCGGGCGACGCGGGACAGGCCGTCGCGGATGGCGGCCGGGACGCCGGTGCAGTCGATGACCACGTCGAAGCCGCGCGGGGCGTCCAGCTCGTCGGCGTTCGTGACCGCGGCCGTGCAGCTGAGGTGCCGCGCTGTTTCCAACCGTGCTTCGTTGAGGTCGACGACGGCGACCGCGGCGGCGCCGGCGCTTTTGGCCAGTTCCAGCATCATCAGGCCCATCGTGCCGGAGCCGTAGATGAGGTAGGTGTCGGCCACGCGGCGCGGGAGGACGTCGAAGCCGCGGACCGCGCAGGACAGCGGCTCGATGAGGGCGGCGTCGCGGGGGTCCAGGTGCGGCGGGAGGGCGAAGAGGTTGGCCATCGGGGCGGCGACGAAGGAGGCTGCGGCACCCGGGCGAGTGACGCCGATCGCTCCCCAATTCTCGCACTGGTTGCCGCGGGCTCGCTTGCACTGGTAGCAGTAGCCGCAGTAGAGCGACGGGTCGACCGCCACCCGGTCGCCGACGCGGTAGCCGGTGACGGCCGAGCCGATCTCGACGATCTCGCCGGCGAACTCGTGGCCCGGGACGATCGGGAAGGCGGGGGCGAACTCGCCGTCCATGATGTGCAGGTCGGTGCCGCAGATGCCGACCGCGGCCGGCTTGACGACGACGTCCGTGGGGCCGGGTGCCGGGTCCGGCACGCTCTCGATCGAGAGCGTGCCGGGGGTGACGACCACGGCGGCTTTCACTTCACCGCGCCCATGGAGAGGCCTCGGACGAGCTTGTTCTGGGCGAGCCAGCCGGCGATGAGCACCGGCAGCGAGACCAGCGTGGCAGCCGCGCAGAGCCGGGCGAGGAAGAGGCCCTCGGAGGAGATGAAGCCGACCAGGAAGATCGGGGCGGTGCCCGCGTTCGTGGCGGTCAGGTTCACGGCCAGGAAGAACTCGTTCCAGGCGAAGATGAAGCAGATCAGCGCCGTGGCGGCGAGGCCGGGCGACACGATCGGCAGGATGATCTTGCGGATCGAGGTGAGCAGGCCGGCGCCGTCGACCTCGCCCGCCTCCAGCACCTCGCGCGGGACCTCCAGCAGGAACGAGCGCATCATCCAGACCGCGAGCGGCAGGTTCATCGACGTGTAGAGGATGACCATCGTCCAGATGTTGTCCAGCATGCCCAGGTTCTTGGTGAGCAGGTAGACCGGGAGCAGCGCGGCGACCGCGGGCATCATCTTGGTGCTGATGAAGAAGAAGAGGACGTCGGTCCACTTCTCGACCGGGCGCAGCGACAGCGCGTACGCCGCCGGGGTGGCCAGCAGCACGACCAGCAGCGTGGAGAAGACGCTGGCCATCAGCGAGTTCAGCAGGAACGGCGTGATGTTCCGGTCGAAGACGGTCATGTACTGGTCGAGGGTGGGCGTGAAGACCCACGACGGCGGGTTGCTGGCGGCGTCCTGCTCCTGCTTGAAGCTGGTGAGCACCATCCAGATGACCGGGAAGACGAAGACGATCCCGGCGATCCAGGCGACGATGCCCCAGACCGAGTCGGTGATCTTGCGCTTACGACGGGCCGGCGCGGCAAGCGTCGTCATCGGCTCTCCTCCATGCGGAACAGGCTCGAGATGACGCGCAGCGCGAACGTCGCCACGATGATCGTCAGGATCACCACGATGACGCCGGCGGCCGAGGCCTCGCCGTACTCGAACTTGCGGAACGTGGTCAGGTAGATCTCGTACGGCAGGTTGGTGGTCGCCTGGCCCGGGCCGCCCTGGGTGATGCTGAAGATGGCGTCGAACGTGTTGACCAGGTAGATCGAGCCGAGCAGCGCGCCCAGCTCCAGATACTGCCGCAGGTGCGGGATGGTCATCCGGGTGAAGATCTGCCAGGCGTTGGCGCCGTCGACCCGGGCCGCCTCCAGCACCTCCTCGCTCTGCGACTGCAGGCCCGCGAGCAGGATCAGCATCATGAACGGCGTCCACTGCCAGACCAGGGTGGCGATGACCGCGGCCTTCGGGTAGGACGACACCCAGTCGGTGGAGCCGCCGAAGATGCCGTTGATCAGGCCGTAGGCCGGGTTGTAGAGCGCGTGCTTCCACACCAGGGCGGCCGCGATCGGCATCACCAGGAAGGGCGTGATCAGCAGGGTACGGACGACCGACCGGCCGAAGAACTTGCGGTCCAGCAGGATCGCGAGCAGCAGGCCCAGGATCATCGAGAAGATGACCGCGCCCGCGGTGAGCAGCACCGTGTTGACCAGCGCGGAGCGCAGCCGCGAGTCGCTCAGCACGGTGATGTAGTTGTCGATGCCCACGAAGGAGCGGTCGCCCGGGCGCAGCGCGTTCCAGTCCAGCGTGGACAGCACCAGCGTGAACAGGAACGGCACCTGGGTGACGATCAGGGCGAAGATGAGACCCGGCAGCAGCGGGGCCCGGCGGATCCACCGCTCCTTGGAGCTGCCCCTCTTCGGCGCCACGGGCAGATCCGGCTTCGGATCGGCGCGGGTGATGACATCGGTCATGGTCGGCCTTCCCATTGGGACGGGGGCGCCGCGCGTGCGGCGCCCCCGGGAGCGCTACTTGTAGTTCTTCGCCACGTCTTCGGCGAGCTTCTGACCGTCGTCGAGCGCCTTGTCGACCGTGCCGCTGCCGGCGATGGCCGCGCTGACCTCCTGCGACACCTTGGTGCCGAGGTCGGCGAACTCGGGGATGGTCACGAACTGCACGCCCAGCGCCGGCCGGGGCTGCAGGCCGGGGTTCTGCGGGTTGGCGTTCTCGATCGAGCCCAGGGTCACGTCGGCGAAGGCCTTCGCGGACTCCTTGTACTCGGGGATCGAGTAGGTGGAGGTGCGCTTGCCGGACGGGATGCGCGACCAGCCGAGGTTCTTGCCGACGATCTGCTCGTACTCCTTGCTGGTGGCCCAGGAGATGAACTTCCAGGCGGCGTCGGCCTTCTTGGTCGTCTTGGGCATGGCCCACGCCCAGGTCCACAGCCAGCCGGAGTACTCGGTCTTGTTCACCGGCGCGTACGCGTAGCCGACCTTGCCCGCGACCTTGGACGCCTTCGGGTCCTCCAGCGTGCCCGCGGCGGACGTGGCGTCGTACCACATGGCCGCCTTGCCCTGGCCGAACGTGTTGGCGCACTCGGTGAAGCCGGCCTGCGGGGCGCCCGACTCGCCGTACTGCTTGACGAGGTTGACGTAGAAGTTGGTGGCTTCCTTGAACTCCGGCGCGTTGACCTTCGGGGTCCAGTCCTTCTCGAACCAGGTGCCGCCGTACGTGTTGACGACCGTGGTCAGCGGCGCGAACAGCTCGCCCCAGCCGGGCAGGCCGCGCAGGCAGATGCCGGCGACGCCCTTCTGCTTGTCGTCGAGCTTCTTGGCGAACTCGGCCACCTGCGCCCAGGTCGGCTTCTCGGGCATGGTCAGGCCCGCCGCCTGGAACATCTCCTTGTTGTACATGAGGAACGACGACTCGCCGTAGAACGGCGCCGCGTACATCTTGCCGTCGTCGCCGGTCAGCGACTGCACCATCGGCTTGAGCAGGTCGGCCTGGTCGTAGGCGGTGTCCGCGGCCGCCTGCGTCGACAGCTCGTGCAGCCAGCCGTTCTTCGCCCAGATGCCCGTCTCGTACGCGCCGACGGTCGCCACGTCGTACTGGCCGCCCTGGTTGGCGACGTCCTGCGTGACCTTGTCGCGCAGCTCATTCTCCGGGAGGATCGTGAACTTGACCGTGATGCCGGTCTGCTTGGTGAAGTTGTCGGCGGTCAGCTTCTGGATGTCCTCCATCTGCGGGTTGCCGACCATCAGCGCGGTGATCGTGTTGTCGTCGCCCGAGCCGCCGCCGGCCGTGGAGCCCGCGCCGGAACAGCCCGAGAGCACCAGCGCGCCCGCGGTCGCCCCCGCGAGGAGCATCGAGAGCTTTCGTCGTGATTTGTGCACTGCAGATCCTCCGTTTGAAGACATGCGGGACCGCGCCGGTCGTCCCCACGGGGCCGGCTCAGCGTTATGGGGGGTCAGACTCGGATCACCTGGGGGCCGAGCCGGGAATAGCGGTGCGCCTCGGACGCCGGCAGCCCGGTGTCCGTGACCAGGGACTCGAAATCGGAGATCTCGGCGAACCGGCAGAAGGTCCGGACGCCGAACTTGGTGTGCATGCCGACGAAGATCCGCCGGCGGGCCGCGCGTACGGCCTGCGACTTGACGTCCGCGACGGCCGGGTCGGGGGTGGTCAGACCCACTTCCCGGGAGATGCCGTTGGCGCCGACGAAGGCGAGGTCGAGCACGAAGCCGGACAGCATGCCGCTGGCCCAGTGGTCGACCGTGGCGAGCGTGCGGCCCCGGACCCGGCCGCCGAGCAGCAGCACGGTCGCCGGGGTGTTGGTGGACAGCCAGGCCGCGGTGTTCAGCGACGCGGTCACCACGGTCAGCGGGCGGTCGGTGGGCAGCGCCTCGGCGATCAGCTGCGGCGTGAAGCCCTCGTCGACGAAGATCGTCTCCGCGTCGCCGATCAGGCCGACGGCCGCGGCGGCGATGCGCCTCTTCTCCGGGACCCCGCGCATGGTGCGCATCGCGAGGTCGGTCTCGAACTTGGCGGTCTCGACCGGGTAGGCCCCGCCGTGCGTACGCCGGAGCAGGCCGTGCTTCTCCAGCAGCCGCAGGTCCCGCCGGATGGTCTCGGCGGAGACGGAGAGCTCGGCGGCGAGCTTGGCCACGTCCACCTCACCCTGCCGGCGGGCCAGGCCGACTATCTGATGTTGCCGCTCGTCCGCATTCATCTCGCACCTCCCCACGCGCTCCTGGTCCGCTATTTGTAACACCGGGGAAACGTGTGGCCCCCATCACAATCTAAGCCGATTGAGCCTGTCTCTGACCGTTTCCCGGGCGTCGTGACACGGTCGATACTGCCGGTAACCGCCTTGAAACGGGAGGTATCTCTTGCCCGTTTGCCCGTTCGTACCGCCCGAAGCGTGCCCGAGGGTGTGGGGTCGGGCCCGGCGGCGCCCGATCCGGCGCTCGGATCCCCGCTCAGCGGCATCGTTACGGGACCTTGACCCAGGCCCCTTGACCAAAACGGTCACGGCCCTTCGCCTCAAGTCGGCGGGCGAGGAGCCGACAAGCGTGGTCATGGCCATGCTCGCAACCCAGCAGCTCACGGAGTTCCTCTCCGCGGTGGCCGACCGGCCCGACGGACCGGCGGCCCAGTACGCGGCGGTGGAATGCGCCGCCCGCGCCCTCGCCGCGGATGTCGCCGTCCTGGTGATCGACGGCGGCGTGGTCGCCTCCGTCGGGCTGCCCGCCGAGCAGGTCCCGCTCGGCGGCGTCAGCGACGTGGCCGCCGGTCGCCGCGACTCGCTCCTGCTGGGCGGGACGACGTACGCGGTCACGCACGCGCCGGTCAACGGCCCGGCGGCGGGCTTCCTGGTCCTCGGCCGGCTCGGCGTCGCGGCCTTCTCCGACGAGGAGGTCTGCCTGCTCCGGGGCATGGCCCGGGTGCTGGAGCTGAGCCTGCAGGCCCTGCACGTCATGGCCGCCGAGCGCCGCCAGGCCCAGGAGAACGACCGGCTCACCGGCTCGCTGCAGGAGCGCCAGCGCTTCTTCGACCACCTCACCCGGGTCCAGCGGCTCATCGCCCGCCGCGCCCCGCTGCAGCAGGTCCTCGACGCCATCACCGCCAGCGCCGCCGACCTGCTCGGCGTCGAGATGGCCGCCCTCAACATGATCGACGTCGAGGACCGTACGGTCGGCGCCCTGGTCTCCGGCACCGGCCTGTCCCCGGAACTCTCCAGCAAGGCGCGCCGCATCCCGCTGCTGTCGGGCGGCGTCTCCGGGCTCGCCGTCCTGGGCAACGAGCTGGTCTCGGTCGAGGACTACGCGAACTGGCCGCTCGCGCTCTCCGAGGTGGCTGCCGCCGGCATGCGCGCGGTCATGGCGGTCCCGGTGCACGAGAACGGCGACGTGGTCGGCTGCCTGGCCGTCGGCACCTACGCCGGCCCGCGCGAGTGGGACAAGCCGGCCCAGGACATCCTGCACGCCTTCGCCGAGCACGTGAGCCTGGCCCTCACCGACGCGCAGACGCTGGAGGCGATGAACCAGGCCTTCCACGACTCGCTCACCGGGCTCGCCAGCCGCTCGCTCTTCCTCACCCGGCTCGAGCGCGCCTTCGCCGCCGCGCCCGCCGGCGGTGTCGGCGTCCTCTTCGTCGACCTCGACCGCTTCAAGCTGGTCAACGACTCGCTCGGGCACGCCGCGGGCGACCTGCTGCTGCAGGGGGTGGCCGAGCGGATCGGGAGCTGCCTGCGTACGGGCGACACGGCGGCCCGCCTCGGCGGTGACGAATTCGCCGTCCTGCTCGCCCAGGCCGGCAGCGTCGACGAGGCCGTCCCCGTCGCCAAGCGCATCCTCGAGGCCCTGCGCGAGCCCTTCGACCTGGCCGGCAAGGAGGTCTTCGTCAGCGCCAGCGTCGGCATCGCGCACAGCGACGACAAGATCGGCCCGCAGGACCTGATGGTCCAGGCCGACCTCGCGATGTACCAGGCCAAGAAGGACGGCAAGGACCGCTGCACCGTCTTCGCCCCGGAGCTCCAGGAGGCCTTCGAGGCCGCCCTGCGCATGGAGTCCGACCTGCGCCGCGCCATCGTGCGCCACGAGTTCGAGCTGCGCTACCAGCCCATCGTGCACCTGCAGACCAACGAGATCACCGGCGTCGAGGCGCTCGTCCGCTGGCAGCACCCCGAGCGCGGCACGATCCCCCCGCTCGACTTCATCCCGCTCGCCGAGGAGACCGGGATGATCGTCCCGCTCGGCGAATGGGTCCTCCGCGAGGCCTGCCGCCAGGCCGCCGCCTGGAACGCCCGCCGCGAGACCCCGCTGACCCTCAGCGTCAACCTCTCCGCGGTCCAGCTCGAACAGCCCACCCTCCCGGCCGTGGTCGCCTCGGCCCTCAACAACAGCGGCCTGCCCGCCACCAGCCTGGTCCTCGAACTGACCGAGTCGGTCCTCATCGACCACCGCGAGCAGACGCTGCAGCGCCTCGAGCAGATCAAGGAGCTGGGCGTACGCCTGGCGATCGACGACTTCGGCACGGGCTACTCGTCGCTGGCGTACCTCCGCCGCTTCCCCATCGACATCATCAAGATCGACAAGAGCTTCGTCGACGACGTCGGCGACCACCCGAACGCCGCCGCGCTCACCCTCGGCATCATCCAGCTGGGCCAGGCCCTGCAGCTGTCGACGGTGGCGGAGGGCATCGAGGACAAGGTGCAGCTGGCCGAGCTGACCGGCGGCAACTGCGAGATGGGCCAGGGTTACCTCTTCGCCGAGCCCCTCACCGAGCAGGCGACGGCGGACCTGCTGTTCAACGCGGCCCCGTAGCGCCGCACCGCCAGACGACCGGCGCGTTGCCCGCGTTGCCGGCGACGACCTGTCCGTCGAGGCTGATCCCGGAGGCGCTGTCACGAAGCCCGCTCTTGCCGTCGAGCGGGCTCAACGTCAGCGGCTCCGGGCCGCCGAGCACCATCGCCCGCCTGCCGACCTGCCCGGTGATGCGGCCGTCGATGCTGCTCGAGGCGCCGGCAAGGTCGTGCTCCGGAAAAGCCGCCACCTCGCCCGTACGCAGGTTCCACCGCACCGGCACGCCACTGTCGTCGTCACGCGAGGTGGCCATCCCGGCGACCCAGTCCCCGGTGACCGATTGCGCGCTCGCCATCACCGCCGGCTCGCCGTCGATCGTCGGCAGGGGCAGCTCCCGCGGCGCCCCGGCGCCCGACCAGACGTAGGGCCTCATCAGCCCACCGGCACCCACCTGCCCCACGACCGTCGATCCGTCCGCCGAGATGCCCAGGGCCTTCCCCCCGGCGCCGGCCAGAGGGGCCGGCCCGGTCGCTGACGGCCGCCAGAGCACCGGACGGCCGTCGACCGCGCCGACCGCCGTGCCGTCGTCGCTGACCGCGAACGCCTCGGAGCTCTCCCCGCCGGGCAGGATCGCCACGGCGCCGTCCCGATAGATCCACGCCCGCAGCTGCTGCGGCCCGCCGAGCGACCCGAAGACGGTGGAACCGACCACCACACCGGTCGCGCTGACGGCGTTCGGCACCTGATTCTCGCCCGGCAGATCGACCACGCCCGGCCGGCCGTCGGCCCAGAGCACCAGATCAAGATCGGCCCCGCCGCTCCCGCCGGTCCGCCCGGCGAT
>NZ_JAUQWH010000309.1 GCF_030757795.1 Actinoplanes oryzae | reverse complement strand
GGCAATTACGTGACCTTTCTGCAGGCCCACCAGCAGGGCGCTGGTGGAACGTCAAGCACCCGTCGGCGTACGCGCGAAGGGTCTCCGCCGGGGTCTCGCCCGGCCTGGCGCGAGAGATCCTCACCGAGGACGAGCAGCGCATCGAGGAGGTCATGCTCCGCGTGCGGCTCGCCGACGGGCTGCCGCTCTCCGCCGCCGACCCGGCCGGCGCGGCGAAGGCGCTGGCCGGGGGGCTGCTGGAGGCGGCGGCGTTCGAGCGCGGGCGCGCCGTGCTGACGCTGCGCGGGCGGCTGCTGGCCGACGCGGTGGTGCGCGACCTCACCTGAGTCCACGTGCGGCCTCGCCTGTGTCGCGTGGCCGGTGCGGCGGCCTCGCCTGTAGGTCTCGTAGCCGGTGCGGCGGCCTCGCCTGTGCTCGCGTGGCCGCCGCGGTCCTACTTGATGAAGCGGTAGGTCATCGGATACTTGTAGAGCGTTCCCTCGTTCGCCTTGAGGCCGGCGATGATCGAGAAGACGATCACCACGACCCAGGTCACGATCGGGAGGAAGGCGAGCAGGCCGAAGGTGCAGACGCCGATGATCGAGGCGAGCACCGTCACGATGGCCCAGGTGATCTGGAAGTTCAGGGCCTCGACGGCATGCGCGCGGACGGCCGGCGACTGGCTGCCCTTGGCCAGGAAGCCGACGAGCGGCGCGATGAAGCCGACGACCGCGCCGCCGAAGTGCGAGATCAGGATCCAGGTCTTGTCGTCGTTGGCGGCGCCGGGCTGGCCGTAGGGCTGCTGGCCGTAAGGCTGCTGCCCGTAGCCCTGCTGGCCGTAAGGGTCCGCGCCGTAGGGCTGGCCGTAGGGGCCTCCGCTGGACGGCGGCGGGGAGTAGCCGCCGGCCCCGCTCGACGGCGGCGGGGAGTAGCCGCCGGCCCCGCTGGACGGCGGCGGGTTGTAGGACGGCGGGGGCGGCGGGGTCGAGCCGGGCGGTGTGTAGGGCGGGGGCGGCGGGTTGAACGGCGTCGTGGGGTCGTTGCCGTCCCCGGGCGGGCGCGGTGGCTCAGTCATGGCTGACACGGTAGAGCCGCTGGTCGAGCCGGGCCAGAGGGGTCCCCGGACGGTCGATCATCGCGCGCGGGGCGGCGGCGACGTAGACTGGCACTCGACTTCAGCGAGTGCCAGGTCCTGGCGGGGAGAGGGGGAGGGGTCATGAGTCTGGATGACCGCAAGCTCGAGGTGCTCCGCGCCATCGTCGAGGACTATGTCGCGACGCAGGAGCCGGTGGGCAGCAAGGCCCTGGTCGAGCGGCACCGCCTCGGGGTCTCCCCGGCGACGGTGCGCAACGACATGGCGGTGCTGGAGGAGGAGGGCTACATCCGGCAGCCGCACACCAGCGCCGGCCGGGTGCCCACCGACGCCGGCTACCGGCTGTTCGTCGACCGGCTGTCCCGGGTCAAGGCCCTGAGCCCCGCCGAGCGCCGGGCGATCGAGCGCTTCCTGGCGGGCGCGGTCGACCTCGACGACGTCGTGCACCGCACGGTCCGGCTGCTCGCCCAGCTCACCCGGCAGGTCGCCGTCGTGCAATACCCGAGCCTGTCCCGCTCGTCGGTGCGGCACCTGGAGCTGGTCCCGATCTCGTCGACCCGGCTCATGCTGGTGATGATCGCCGACACCGGCCGCGTCGAGCAGCGCCTGGTGGAGCTGCCCGCCCCGACCGGCGCCGACGACGTGCTCGACATGCGCGGCAAGGCCAACGCCAAGCTCGCCGGGCAGAAGATGGCCGACACGCCGCCGCTGGTGCAGGCCCTGGTCGACGAGTGCCCGGCGGAGAAGCGCACGACCATGGCGTGTCTCGCGTCCGTGCTGCTGGAGACTTTGGTCGAGCGCAGCGACGAGCGGCTCGCCCTGGCCGGCACCGCCAACCTGACCCGGGGCGGCGTGCTGGACTTCCAGGGTTCGCTGCGGCCGGTGCTCGAGGCGCTCGAGGAGGAAGTGATTCTTCTCAAGCTCATCGGCGAGGTCGAGCCCAGCACGACCCGGGTGCGCATCGGCGACGAGAACGAGATCGACAACCTGCGGGCCGCCTCGGTGGTCAGCACGGGTTACGGACCGGGAGCGACAATCGTTGGTGGCCTCGGTGTGCTGGGGCCGACCAGGATGGATTACCCCGGCACGATAGCCACCGTCCGTGCGGTCGCACGGTACGTTGGCGATCTGCTGGCACAGAACTGACGCAAAGCGACGATGATCTCCAGCGCGTAGCGCGGGGCAGACATGAGGACTCGAAACCCTGTGGCCAAGGACTACTACGGAATTCTCGGTGTGACCCGGGAAGCCACCGACGACGAGATCAAGCGCGCCTATCGCAAGCTGGCCCGTCAGTACCATCCGGACGTCAACCCGGATCCCGAGGCGCACGAGAAGTTCAAGGACATCAACGCCGCCTACGAGGTTCTCTCCGACGACCAGAAGCGCCAGATCGTCGACCTCGGCGGCGACCCCCTCGCGCCCGGCGGCGGCGGGGGCCCCGGTGGCCCCGGCGGGCCAGGTGGCGCGGGCCCGTTCGTCGGCTTCCAGGACATCATGGACGCCTTCTTCGGCACGGCGGCCGGCGGCGGCTCCCGCGGCCCGCGCCCGCGCACCCGCCCCGGCGCCGACGCGATCCTGCGCCTGGAGCTCGACCTGGTCGAGACGGCCTTCGGCGTCGAGGCCCCGATCACCGTCGACACGGCCGTCCTGTGCACCCAGTGCTCCGGCGCGGGCACCGCCCCCGGCACCCACCTGGCGACCTGCGAGACCTGCGCCGGCCGCGGCGAGGTCCAGTCGGTGCAGCGCACGTTCCTGGGCCAGGTCGTCTCGTCGCGCCCCTGCCAGACCTGCCAGGGCTACGGCACGATCATCCCGCACCCCTGCCCCACCTGCGCCGGCGACGGCCGCATCCGCACCCGCCGCTCGCTGACCGTGAAGATCCCGGCGGGCGTCGAGGACGGCATGCGCATCCGCCTGGCCCAGCAGGGCGAGGTCGGCCCCGGCGGCGGCACGGCCGGTGATCTCTATGTGGAGATCCACGAGCGGCCCCACGACGTCTACTCCCGCAAGGGCGACGACCTGCACTGCCGGGTCACCCTGCCGATGACCGCCGCGGCGCTGGGCACCCGCCTCACGATCAAGACCCTCGACTCCGAGGAGAACATCGAGGTCAAGCAGGGCACCCAGCCCGCGTCCACGCTGCGGGTCCGCGGCAAGGGCGTGCCGCACCTGCGCGGCCAGGGGCGGGGCGACCTGTTCGTCCACCTCGACGTCAAGACGCCGACCAAGCTCACCGCGGACCAGGAGCGGATGCTGCGCGACTTCGCCAAGACGCGCGGGGAGGACGTGGCGGAGCTCAGCAAGCAGGGGGGATTCTTCTCGCGGATGCGGGACGCCTTCAACGGACATTAAGGGCAAGATCAAGAGCTTCATGTCGTAGCGGGGTGGGGGGTACAGGCCGTCGCTCCCGCCGAGGGCCCGGAGGAGCTTTGCTGGCCGCTGACGCGTCCAGAGCGCAAAGCCCCACCGGGCGACGTGCGTGAGTGGTTGCGCCCGAAAACACCCCGCTCCGGGCCGCCCGGTCAGCACCCGCGCTCGGGCCGCCCGGTCAGGACGTGCAGCCGGCCGCCTGGTCAGCG
This sequence comes from Actinoplanes oryzae, assembly GCF_030757795.1. Lineage (GTDB taxonomy): Bacteria > Actinomycetota > Actinomycetes > Mycobacteriales > Micromonosporaceae > Actinoplanes. The sequence goes on along the minus strand of NZ_JAUQWH010000309.1, from coordinate 432 downwards.
CGTGCGCTGGGGCCGCTCGGTCAGAGCATGCGCCGCGGCCTCCGGTCAGGGCGTGCGCTGGGGCTGCCCGGTCAGGGCGTGCAGCCGGGCCGCCCGGTCAGGGCGCGCGCTCGGGACGCCGGATCAGAGCGTCCGCGGTCGCCGGATCAGCGTCCCGCGCCCCGGCGGCCGGATCGGTGGGGGCCGGTGCCGGCGAGGCGTCGAAGGGCGCCACGTCCAGCGCGCGGATCACCTCGGTGTAGTCGCCGTTGACCGTCGGCACGGCGACGGCACCCGGGGCGGTGCCCTGCTCCACCCAGTCCATCAGCGGCTGGAGGAACTCCGGGAGGCCGATCTCGGAGGGCGCCCCGCCGGCCTCGGGCCCGAAGAGGCAGTGGTAGCCCGCCGGGATCATGTAGAGCCGCGTGAACGCCGAGGCCCCGCCCCGCCGCT
>NZ_JAUQWH010000308.1 GCF_030757795.1 Actinoplanes oryzae | reverse complement strand
GTGCAGATCGTGGATGACCAGGGCAAGCCGACCCGCGTGGGCTACCGCATCGACGAGAACGGCCAGAAGGTCCGGATCGCTCGTTCCACCGGTAAGGACCTGTGATGACTGCCGCTACCGAGACCAAGACCCTGCCCCGGCTGAAGCAGAAGTACCGCAGCGAGGTTGTTGCCGGGCTTCAGGAGCAGTACAAGTACGGCAACCCCATGCAGGTTCCCGGCCTGGTCAAGGTCGTCGTGAACATGGGTGTGGGCGAGGCCGCCCGCGACGCCAAGCTGATCGACGGCGCCGTGCGTGACCTGACCACCATCACCGGCCAGAAGCCGCTGGTGCGCCGTGCCACCAAGTCCATCGCGCAGTTCAAGCTGCGTGAGGGCATGCCGATCGGCGCGAAGGTCACCCTGCGCAACGACCGCATGTGGGAGTTCCTGGACCGGCTGCTGTCGATCGCGCTGCCGCGTATCCGCGACTTCCGCGGCCTGGACGGGCGCAAGCTCGACGGGCACGGCAACTACACGTTCGGTCTGACCGAGCAGTCGGTGTTCCACGAGATCGACCAGGACCGGATCGATCGGACCCGGGGCATGGACATCACGGTGGTGACCACCGCCAAGACCGACGAGGAGGGCCGGCAGCTGCTCAAGCTCCTGGGCTTCCCGTTCAAGGAGAACTGAGCATGGCTAAGAAGGCCCTGAAGATCAAGGCGGCCGCGAAGCCGAAGTTCGCCGTTCGGGCATACACCCGGTGCCAGAAGTGCGGTCGCCCGCACTCGGTGTACCGCAAGTTCGGCCTCTGCCGGGTTTGCGTCCGGGACATGGCCCACCGGGGCGAGCTGCCCGGCGTGTCCAAGGCCTCCTGGTAATCCGACTTCTGTAATACCGCTTCGCCGTAGGCCTGGCCGCAAGACCGGGAACCCCGGCGAGAAAGGTTGACGAACACCCATGACGATGACTGACCCGATCGCAGACATGCTCACGCGTCTGCGTAACGCCAACCAGGCGTACCACGACAAGGTGACCATGCCCTTCTCGAAGATCAAGGCGAACATCGCCGAGGTCCTGAAGGCGGAGGGCTACATCGCCTCCTGGTCGGCCGAGGAGCCTGAGGAAGGCGAAGTCGGCAAGCGCCTGGTCGTTGAGCTCAAGTACGGCCAGAGCCGCGAGCGCAGCCTCGCCGGCATCAAGCGCGTGTCCAAGCCCGGCCTGCGGGTTTACGCCAAGTCCGACGAGCTCCCCCGGGTGCTCGGCGGCCTGGGCGTCGCGATCATCTCGACGTCCCAGGGCCTCCTGACTGACAAGCAGGCCCGCAAGCGGAGCGTTGGCGGGGAAGTCCTCGCCTTCGTCTGGTAACGGAGACTAGACATGTCGCGAATCGGACGTAAGTCGATCCCGGTCCCGGCCGGCGTCGATGTCACCATCACGGGCCAGACCGTCAAGGTCAAGGGCCCCAAGGGCGAGCTCTCGCACACCATCGCCGAGCCGATCACCATCGAGAAGGCGGAGAACGGCGAGCTCTCGGTCAACCGCCCCAACGACGAGCGCAAGGCCAAGGAGCTGCACGGCCTCTCGCGTACCCTGGTCGCCAACATGATCGTCGGCGTGACCGAGGGCTACAAGAAGACGCTCGAGATCAACGGCACCGGTTACCGCGTGACCGCCAAGGGCAAGGACCTCGAGTTCGCCCTCGGCTTCTCGCACCCGGTCAACATCGTGCCGCCGGCCGGCATCACCTTCACGGTGGAGCGGCCCACGCAGTTCACGGTGGCCGGCATCGACAAGCAGCTCGTGGGCGAGGTCGCCGCGAACATCCGGAAGATCCGCCCGCCGGAGCCCTACAAGGGCAAGGGCGTCAAGTACCAGGGCGAGGTCATCCGCCGCAAGGCTGGAAAGGCAGGTAAGAAGTGACCGCCACGCTGCTCAAGCGCCGCAATGGGGGCGGTGTCGCCCACAAGCGCGCCGTCGGCAAGGCGCGCCGGCACTTCCGGGTTCGGAAGAACGTCCGCGGCACTGCCGAGCGTCCCCGTCTGGTCGTCTCCCGGTCCACGCGGCACATCACCGCGCAGATCATCGACGACCTCAAGGGTCACACGCTGGCCTCTGCCTCCACGCTCGACGCCTCCCTGCGGGGTTCCGAGGGTGACAAGAGCGCTCTGTCCGGCAAGGTCGGAACGCTCCTCGCCGAGCGTGCCAAGGCCGCGGGCGTGTCCAAGGTCGTCTTCGACCGCGGCGGCAACAAGTACGCGGGGCGGATCGCCGCGCTTGCGGACGCCGCCCGCGAAGCCGGACTCGAGTTCTAGGAGGGAATGACCAATGCCTGGTCAGCAGCGCCGAGGCGGCGGGTCCGGCGGTAACAACGAGGGTGGCCGCCGCGACAACCGCCGGGATGGCGGCCGCGGCAACGCGCCCGTCGAGAAGACCCCGCACCTCGAGCGGGTCGTCGCGATCAACCGTGTCGCGAAGGTCGTGAAGGGTGGTCGTCGCTTCAGCTTCACCGCCCTCGTGATCGTCGGCGACGGTGACGGCACCGTCGGCATCGGATACGGCAAGGCCAAGGAGGTGCCCGCGGCCATCGCCAAGGGTGTCGAGGAGGCCAAGAAGCACTTCTTCAAGGTGCCCCGGATCGGCGCGACGATCCCGCACCCGATCACCGGTGAGGCCGCGGCTGGTGTCGTGCTCCTCAAGCCGGCGTCCGCCGGTACCGGTGTCATCGCCGGTGGCCCGGTGCGTGCCGTGCTCGAGTGCGCCGGCATCCACGACGTGCTGAGCAAGAGCCTCGGCTCGTCCAACCCGATCAACATCGTGCACGCGACGGTGGCCGCTCTGAAGGGCCTCGAGTCGCCGGAGAAGGTCGCGGCCCGCCGTGGCCTGCCGGTCGAGGACGTGGCGCCCGCGGCCATGCTGGCGGCGCGTGCGGAAGCGGCGGTGCACTGATGGCACGCTTGAAGGTCACCCAGGTCCGGTCCGAGATCGGCCGTAAGCAGAACCAGCGGGACTCCCTGCGGTCGCTCGGCCTGAAGCGGATCAACGACGTGGTGGTCAAGGAGGACCGCCCCGAGATTCGGGGCATGATCTTCGCCGTGAGCCACCTCGTGAGTGTTGAGGAGGTCGAGTAATGGCGATCAAGGTCCACCACCTGCGCCCGGCGCCCGGCGCCAAGACCGCGAAGACCCGTGTGGGTCGCGGTGAGGGCTCCAAGGGCAAGACCGCCGGTCGCGGTACCAAGGGCACCGGCGCCCGGAAGAACGTCTCGGCGGCGTTCGAGGGTGGGCAGATGCCCATCCACATGCGTCTGCCGAAGCTGAAGGGCTTCAAGAACAAGAACAAGGTCGTCTTCCAGGTCGTGAACCTGGACCGGCTGGCCGAGCTGTTCCCGAACGGCGGCGAGGTCGGCGTGGCCGAGCTCGTCGAGGCCGGCGCGGTCCGCAAGGGCCAGCTGGTCAAGGTCCTCGGCTCGGGCGAGCTGGGCGGCGTGTCGCTGACGGTGTCGGCGCACGCGTTCAGCGAGTCGGCCAAGGAGAAGATCGCCGCAGCCGGTGGTTCCGTCACCGAGCTGTGATGCTCGCCGGGGGTGCTGGCCTGGTATCAGTGAGATACCGGGCCGGCATCCCCGTTCTGGCGTCTGAACTGGCACAACGCCAGTTCGGGCGCGAGAGCGCCCGCAGCCTTTGAGTAGCTCTTCGTCCCCGAGTGCTGCACAAGCGGCGACCGTGCCTCACGACGGGCACGTCAGGCTGTTAGAGTCCGTTCCCAGCTAGGGATATCGGTCGTCCGGACCGATGCCTACCCCCATCCGCCGGTTTCAGGCGGCCACCTCGCGCAGGAGGAAGAAGTTGCTCTCCGCCTTTTCCAGTGCGTTCCGGACGCCTGACCTGCGCAAGAAACTGCTGTTCACAGTAGCGATCATCGCGGTCTACCGGCTCGGTGCGACTTTGCCCAGCCCGGGTGTGTCCTACACCAACGTGCAGAACTGCCTCGAGGCGGTCAACGACCAGAACGCCGGCGGCGGGGTGCTCAACCTGCTGAACCTGTTCTCCGGTGGCGCGCTGCTGCAACTGTCGGTCTTTGCGCTGGGCATCATGCCCTACATCACAGCTTCCATCATCCTCCAGCTGCTGACGGTTGTGATCCCCCGGCTCGAGCAGCTCCGCAAGGAGGGTCAGAGCGGCCAGGCGAAGATCACGCAGTACACGCGTTACCTGACCCTGGGTCTCGCCATCCTGCAGTCCTCGGCCTTCGTGGCGCTGGCCCGCTCCGGCCAGCTCTTCGCCAACGCGTGCCCGCAGGACCAGTCGAACC
>NZ_JAUQWH010000307.1 GCF_030757795.1 Actinoplanes oryzae | reverse complement strand
CGAGGCGGACCGGCCCGCCGAAACTGTCGAAGATCACTGCTCGCATATCGCTTCCCCCCTGCGCCCGTCATTCATTAGTGTCGATCCATGAAGCGGGCGCTGCTAGCTGTCCTGATTCTCCTGGCCGGCTGCGGCGGCAGCGGCGACGACACGAAGCTCGAGAAGATCGTCTACCTCACCGGCGTCGGCGTGCAGGGCCGGGAGGCCTACGTCCAGGTCGCCATCGACCAGGGCTGGTTCCGCGAGGCCGGCTTCGACGTCGAGATCCGGCCCGGCAACGGTACGGGCCAGAACCTCCAGCTCCTGCAGGGCGGCCGGGCCGACTTCGCCGCCGTCGACGTGGCGGCCGCGCTCATCGAGTACGGCAAGGGCACCTTCACCGGCTTCCGGATCGTCAGCGCGGTGCATCAGAAGACCCTCGCCTGCCTCATGGCCCTCGACGGCAGCGGCATCACGAAGCCGGCCGACCTCAAGGGCAAGCGCGTCGCCTACATTCCCGGCGGCGTGGTCCGCGTGCTCTACGAACCGTATGCCAGGCTGGCCGGCGCGGATCCCACCGGCGTCGAGTGGGTCACCATGCCCGCCCAGCAGATGGCGCAGGGGCTGGCGGCCGGCAGCATCGACGCCGCCACCCAGTTCGTCGTCGGCCGCCCCGGCGTCGAGGCCGCGGCGAAGGGCCGCACCGCGGTGGTCCTGCCCTACGCCGACGTCCTGCCCGACCTGTACGGCAACGGCCTCGCCGTCGCCCGCGACGCCACCGCCGACCCCGAGCGCGTCCGCCGCTTCACCGCCGTCATGCTGCGCGGCCTGGAGTACGCCGTCGACCACCCCGCCGAGGCCGGCGCCGTCCTCGCCCGGCACCAGAGCACCCAGCCCGCGGCGGTCGCCGCGCAGGAGCTCGAGCTGATGCGCCCGTACGTCCGGCCGCTCGGCACCTTCGACAAGGCCAAGGTGGACCGGGGCGTGGCGGTCATGCGGTCGGCCGGCGCCGTGCCCGCCGGCTTCGACGCCGGCCAGGTCATCGCGTACGACCTCGCGGGATGACCCGGCTGGCCGGCGGCGCGGCCCTCGTCCTGCTGTGGTGGCTCGCCGTGGTGGCGCTGCGCATCGAGTCCTACCTGGTCCCCGCGCCCCCGGCCGTGCTCGCCGCCTTCCGCCGCCACCCGGCCGACCTGCTGTCCGCCGCCGGGGTCACCCTGTCCGAGACGGTCCAGGGCTTCGCCCTCGCCGCGGCGGCCGGCATCCTGCTGGGCACCGCGCTGGCCGCCTCCGAGCAGGTGGCCCGCGCGATGTATCCCGCACTGGTGGCGCTGAACGCCGTACCGAAGCTGGCCTTCGCCCCGCTGCTGCTGGTCTGGCTGGGCTTCGGCGCGGGCCCGAAGGTGGTGCTGGCCGCGCTCATGGCCTTCTTCCCGATCGTGCTGGCGACCGCCACCGGCCTCGGCAGCACCCCGGCCGACCTGGTCGAGCTGGCCCGCTCGCTGACCGCCTCGCGGCTGCAGACCTTCTGGCGGGTACGCGGCCCGGCCGCCCTGCCCCACATCTTCGTCGGCCTCAAGACCGCCATGCCCCTCGCCGTCATCGGCGCCCTGGTCGGCGAGCTCTTCGGCGCCACGGCCGGCCTGGGCTTCCTCATCCAGAACGCGGGCGCCGACACGGCCCTCGCCTTTGCCGCGATCACCCTGCTGGCCGCCCTGAGCATCGCGCTGTTCTATGTCCTCGTCGCCGTCGAGCACCGCCTGGCCCCCTGGGTCCAGCACACCACCGCCTGACAAGACCATCGACGATCGTCGTATCCCGCCCGGGCCGGGCGGGGTAGCCTGAGGGTCTCGCCCGGGTCTCCCCGAAGGCCGGTCAGCGATGGATGATCAGCAGCAGCGGATCCTGCACGACATCGAGCGTGACCTCGCCCGCGCCGATCCGGCCTTCGCCGCCCGGATGCGCGGCCCGCGGCCCTTCCCGACGCTGTCCGTGCTCTGTGCGCTCACCTACATCGTGGTGCCCCTCGAGGCCGTCCTCTTCGGCGGCCGGGTCGCCGTGGTGACGCTGGCGCTCGCCGCGAACGCCGTGGTCGTCATTCTGGTGCGGCGGCATCGTCGTAGCGGAAGGCCGCCGCCGGGTGATCGTCGCGGACCCGCGTGACGCCCCGGCCGTGGAAGTGCTCCCGCAGCGTCGCGCCCTCGTAGTCGCGCCACACCAGCCCGCGGCGCTGCAGCTCCGGCACGGCCAGGTCCACGAAGTCGCGGAAGGTCACCGGCGGCACCGGGTCGGCGATGTTGAAGCCGTCGACGCCGGCCTCGTCGCGCCAGCGTTCCAGCTCGTCGGCGATCGTGGCGGGGCTGCCGACGAGCACCGGGCCGCCGCCGCCCACCCCGACGAACTCGGCGATGGCCCGGGGCGTCCACCTCCGGTCCGGGTCCAGGGTGGTGAACAGCTCGACCATGCCGCGGATCCCGTCGGTCTCCACGTACTCCAGGGGCTCGTCGAGGGGTAGCCGCGACAGGTCGATGTGCATGAGCGCGCTCCACCGGGCGAGGGCGCCCTCGACGCTGGCGTAGCGCTGGTAGTCGGCCAGCTTGGCGTGCGCCTCGGCGTCGGTGTCCGCCACGATGACGGTCGCGATGGCGAAGAACTTGATCGAGCGTGGGTCCCGCCCGGCGGCCGCGGCCCGCTTGCGGACGTCGTCGGCCAGTCCGCGGGCCATCGACGGCAGGTAGGCGGACAGGAAGACGCCCTCGGCGTGCCGGGCGGCGAAGGCGCGGCCGACCGGGGACGTGCCGGCCTGGTAGAGCACCGGCGTGCGCTGGATCCCGGGCTCGCTCAGCGCGATCCCGGGCACCTGGAAGTAGGTCCCGTCGTGGCCCACCGGTCGCACCCGCGCCGGGTCGGCGAACACGCCCTTGCCGGCGTCGGCCACGACCGCGTCGTCGGCCCAGCTGCCCTCCCAGATCCGGTACACCGCGGCCATGAACTCCTCCGCGACGGCGTACCGCTGGTCGTGCGGCAGCTGGGTGCCCAGGCCGAGGTTGCGGGCGGCGCTGTCCAGGGCGGACGTGACGATGTTCCACCCGATGCGGCCCTCGGTGAGGTGGTCGAGGGTGGTCATCTTGCGGGCGAAGCTGTACGGCTGCTCGTACGTCGAGGAGACCGTCACCGAGAAGCCCAGGTGCTCGGTCGCCGCCGCCATCGCGCTGATCGCCAGCAGCGGGTCGTCGGTCGGCGTCTGGATCCCGTCGCGCAGGGCGGCGTCCACGCTGCCCTGCCACACGTCCAGCGGGCCGAGCGCGTCGGCGATGAACAGCGCGTCGAAGCGGCCGCGTTCCAGGATCCGCGCGGTCTCCAGCCAGTACTTCAGGTCCCGGTAGCGGTGCGCCTGGCTGTCCGGGTGCCGCCACAGCCCGATCGCGGTGTGCCCGACCGTCGACTGCCGCAGCCCGTTGAGCCTGATCCGGTCCGTCATGTGCCGTCCTCCGTGTGCTCGATCACCAGGTCCGCGTGGTCCCGGACGTGGTCGCTGCCGTAGTACTCGTCCTCCTGGCGCGCCCAGCGCTCCCAGTGGGGGGCGTAGGTCCCGCCGTCGCGCGCCATCGCCCGCCGCCGGCGCAGCGGTTCCGGCGCTTCGACCCAGATCAACCCGGAGAGGTACGGCCGCAGCGGCGCCGCCCCGGCGCCGACGCCCTCGACGACGAGGTGACGACCCGCCGGCACCTCATGGGTCCCGGCATAGCGGCCGGCCGCCCAGTCCCAGCGCCGCCAGCGGGCCCGGCGCCCCTCGGCCAGCGGGCGCAGCACCCACTTCCCCAGCGCGTCCGACCCGGCCCGCAACCCGTCCCAGCCGGGATACAGGTCGTCCATCCGGATCAGCGGCGCTCCGAGCTCCGCGGCCAGCACCCGGGCCGACGTGGTCTTGCCGGCTCCCGACCGGCCCTCGACGGCGATCACGACCGTGGTGCCCACCGGCGTGAGTCCGCGGGCCCACGCCACCAGGTCCGTCATGCGGAGACGTGGATGCGCTCGGGGCGGATCCGCACGACGACCCGGTCGGCCTCCTGCCCGGGGCTGCCCGTCTCGTGCGCGGCGCCGGTGTAGCGGTGGGCCAGCTCGTCGGCCAGCACCCGGGCCGCCGCGGCGTCCCCGGTGACCGTGGCTGTGCCGCGGATCTCGACGTAGCGCGCCGGCGTGGTGCGGTCGTGGAGCAGCACGGTGACGCGCGGGTCGCGCCGGATGTTGCGCACCTTGCGGCGCGAGCCCTTGGTGGCCATGACGATCTCGTCGCCGTCGCGGCCCGCCCACATCACCGACAGCTGCGCGGATCCGTCCGCCCGGAGCGTGGACAGCACGGC
>NZ_JAUQWH010000306.1 GCF_030757795.1 Actinoplanes oryzae | reverse complement strand
GGCTGCAGAGACGATGGCTGGAGGGACGGCGGCTGCAGAGAGGGCGGCGGGGGCTGGCGGTCGTCGGCCGGCGGATGGGGGTTGTCGGCGGGGGCCGGGGTGAAGGTGAGTGGCTGGTCCGGGGGCGGCGTGACGCTCGGGCCGGCGAAGGGCTGGTGGGCGCGGCGGTCCGGGGCCGATTGGGGGTGGGGGCCCGGTGCCGGCGGTTCGGCGGAGTGGGAGGGGCTGAAGTGGCCGTTCCCGGAGGGCGGCGGGGCCTGAAAGGAGGGGGCGGCCGGCGACGCCGGGAAGGAAGGGGTGACCGGCGGGGCCGGGAAGGAAGGGGCGGCCGGCGCGGCCGGGAAGGAAGGGGCGGCAGGCGCGGCCGGGAAGGAAGAGGCGGGCGGCGGGCCCGGGAAGGACGGGGCGGGCGGCGCGCCGGCGGACGGCAGCGACGACAGGGATGGATCGGGCCCCAGCGGAGGGGCCGAGGATGGTGACGGCGACAACGACAGGGAGGACGACAGGGACGGCGGCGGCGACGGGTGGGGGGACTGGGGGGCGCCGGCGGGTGGGGAGATCGGGCGGTTGTCCGGGCGCGGGCGGAAGGCTGCGGGCGGTTCGTCGGTGCGGGCCCGGTCGAGGCTCGGTGCTGCCGGCATGGGCGCGGCCTCGCGGGGGCGTTCGAAGGCCGGCGGCGCGGCGTAGATCGGGTCGGCCGGCGGCAGGGGCGGGCGGCTCGGCTGCAGCCAGCCCGACGCGCTGGCCGGAGCGGGGTCGAGGGACCCGCCCGCGCGGAAAGCGGGGTCGGAGCCTCCCGCGCGGAAGGCAGGGCCGGAACCGCCCGGGCGGGAGGACGGATCGAGGGGGCCGCCGGCGCGGGAGGCGGCGACCAGGCCCGAGGATTCGGCCAGGCCGGCGGCTTCGACGACTTCGGCGGCGGCTCGGGCGGTGGGGCAGGGGAGGCGTTCGCCGCAGAGGGGGCAGATGGTGGTGCCTTCGGCGCCGGCGTGGGCGCGGAGGGTGTCCCAGGCCGTGCGGGCGAGCACGCTGTCGGACTTGATGTAGTTCGTGCCGGTCCTGACCATGGTGTCCACCCCCGTTGCTTCGCCCGTGACAGGCGTTCACGATCAGTTCACCGCGTACCGGGCGGAAGCGGGCGGGTTTCCCGCAATCGGTGCGAACTGCGGCGTCCCGGGGGCCGGCGGTTTCCGGGGCGTCCGGGCGGGCATCACTCGCCGCATGACAGTCACAGCTGACGAGCACGGCGCCACCGTCATTCCGTACGAGGACGGGCCGCTTCTGCTCCGCGGGGAGTTCACCATGCGTACGCCGTCGGGCGAGGTGATCGATCCGGGGCGCGGCACCGTCGCGCTGTGCCGGTGCGGGCGGTCGGCGATCAAGCCGTTCTGTGACGGGACGCACAAGGCCGTCGGCTTCCGCGCGGGCACGGGTCGCGACACCCCGGCACCCCGCGAGAGCTGACGACAAGGGCAACAACAGAGGCGACAACGCAAAGGGCGCCGTCTCCGCGACGGCGCCCTGCAGTGGGAGAAGCGGAAGGTCAGGCCAGGGCCATCCGCAGGGACGACTCCCCCGCCTCCCAGCGCCCCAGCACGTATTCCGCCCAGCGGTCCTCCATCGACAGCACGCACCGCGCGCCGAACAGCACGTCGGCCGCCAGCTCGGGCTCCGCCGCCGCGAACGAGCCGCACATGTCGAAGGCCGCGATCTGCTCGTGCACCGCGTCCGCCTCGACGTGCTCGTCGTAGAAGCGGGTGGCCACGGCGTCCCCGCCGAGCCGGCGCAGGCCGTTGCCGTAGTGCCGGTTCGGGCCGGTGGAGGTCATCTCGTACGCGGCCAGGTGTCCCAGCAGCGCCCCGCGCCACCGCCGGTGCAGCCCGAACAGCGACATCAGGTTGTTGTTGGCGAGCGTGACGGCGGGGACCACGTCGACGTAGGCACCGTACGTGGTGTCGAGGTCCAGCGCCCGCAGCGTGTCCTTGAACAGCTCCTGGTGCATGCGGTGGGTCACCCCGCCGCCGTACTCGTCGATCTGGACCTCGATGAGGGCGGCCTTGGCCGCGCCGCCGAGCCGGGGGATCGCGAAGGTGTGCGGGTCCGCCTCGCGCAGGTGGTAGACCGAGCGGTGCGTGGCGAACTCGCGGAACTGCTCCCACGTGGCGCGCCCGCGGATGTAGCCGGACAGCGACGGGCCGCCGGTCTCCCGCGTCATCGCGACCAGCGTGTGCGGCACGTCTTCGTCCACGGAGGGGACGCCGAGGCCGCGCAGATCCGCCTCGAACCGCTCCTCGAGCCGGTTGCGCAGCCCGATCAGTCCCGGCTGCCACTCCCAGCGGTCGTCGACGCCGTCCCAGCCGCGGTAGTGCAGCTCGTACAGGACGAAGAGCGCGAGGTGCAGGTCGTCGGGCGAGTCCGGCTCCCCCGGGTCCGCGAGGTCGTGGGGCGCCTGGACGAGGGCGGCGACCACGGCTTCGGAGACGGGGCCACGTGGCAGCGGCAGTTTCATGGATCTTTTCCTCCACCAGAGAAGAGCGGCGGTCCCGGGGGTTCCCGCTCTTGTCCAGGTCAAACGATCGCTCAAAAGCTACGGTGTTCCATGAACCGCTGATTCACTCACTGTGGCGTCAACATCGCTCTCCGTATCATGGGGGAACCCCCCTGGAGGTGATTCCCATGGATGACACCGAGCTGTACCGCGAGCAGATCCTCCGGCACGCCGGACCGGTCATCACCGGACGGTTCCTCGGCTATCGCGCCTCGTACACGCGTACGGTCAGGATCGGTCAGCCCCTCCTCGTCGCGATCTACGTCACCGCGACGATCGCGCAGGCCCTCGGCTCGCTGCTGCTGTCCCTGCTGCGCAGCGGCGGCACCGGCGGGAAGCGCCGCTCGTTCAAGGACCTCAAGAAGGGCCCGGAGTACCTCGTCACGCCCGTGCGGCTGCGCGACGACCTGGGCCAGACGTACGAGGTCGAGATGCACGGTCAGCTCCCCCAGTCGGCGCTGCGCCGCGGCGACCTCGTGCAGGTGCGCACGGTGCAGCAGAAGGACCCCGAGCTCGCCGCCCGGTTGCAGCAGGTCGTCAACCTCGAGACGCTGCGGCCGTACACCCCCTGGGTCCCCACCCCGTGGACGCACCTGGGCCCGGGGCTGTTGCTGCAGGCCGCGCTGGGTCTGCTGGTCGTCCTGGCCGTGGTGGCAGCCTGGCTGCGGTAGCGTGCCGCGCTCAGAGCTTCCCGAGCGGGACGGCCGCGGCGAGCGCCGCGTCCCCGGCCGCGTTCGGGTGGATGTGGTCCCCGCTGTCGAACTCGGCGCGCAGCCGGCGCGGCGCCTCCGGGTCCCGCACGGCGGCGTCGAAATCGGCCACCGCGCCCGTGGTCCGGATCCACTTGTTGACGGCCAGCCGCTCGCGCTCGCGGGCGGCCGTCCAGGTCTTCCAGCCGTACCAGGGCGTCAGCGTGCCCAGCACGACGCGCAACCCGGCCGCGCGGGCCTGCGCCATGAGCCGCTGCAGCCCGGCGACGACGCTCTCCGCCCGCTGCCGCGGCCACTGCTGGATGTCATTGATGCCGAGCAGGATGATCACCGTACGCGCACCCGCCGCCCCGAACGCGTCACCGGCCCGGTTCAGCGCCCGCGGCCCGGCCTCCTGATAGACGGTGTAGCGCGGCCAGTACGCGTCGAGCAGGATCCGGTTACCGGTGATCCCGGCGTTGGCAATACCGTAGTCGGCCGTCTCCGGGTCCTTGCGCAGCCGGGCGGCCAGGTAGTCCGTCCAGCGCGCGTTGCGGTTGCGCCCCGACCGGATGCCGTCGGTGATCGAGTCGCCGAGCGCCACGATCGTCCCGGGACCGCCGGCGACGTCGACGCCGCTCACGTAGTGCCACACCCGGGTGACCTCGCCGAACGCGCGGCCGGAGGGGTCGCCGGCGCGATCGGCTGTGCTGCGGCTCACGTACGAGTCCTGCACCGCGGTGGGGTGGATCGTGACCCGGACCGACGGCTTCGGCGTCCAGACGCTGACGAGCAGGCCGGCCGTCGCGGGCACGGCCAGCCGCACCGGGTCGCTGACCACGTCACCCCCGGCGGGCACGGTGACGGCCTGACGACCGCCGAAGACGACGGAGCGCATCGTCCCGGCCTTGGCGGCTCCGTCGCGCTTCTTTCCCTGGTACGCCGCCAGGGCCACCGTCACGTGCCCCAGCACCAGGGGCTTGTCCCCGAACCGGTTGGTCAGGTGGACGCGGACGGCGGAACCCCCGGCGGTGAGGTGGACGACGTTGCGGACCGTGTAGCCGGCGTCCTGGTACTTGACGGCGGCCGCCGGGGCGGCCGCCCAGCCGACGGTCCACG
>NZ_JAUQWH010000305.1 GCF_030757795.1 Actinoplanes oryzae | reverse complement strand
CGCGTCGACCCGCCGGCGACCCGCGTCGACCCGCCGGCCGCGCCCCAGCCCGCCGCGCCCCAGCCCGCCGCGCCACCCGCGCCCTCCGGGCCGAAGTCCCCGCCGCCGGCTCCGCCTCGAAAGCGCGGACTCTTCCGGCGCAGCGAGAAGAACCCGCAGCCCGCGGCGAATCGCGTGCCGGTCCAGCCCCGCACCGCACCGCCGGCCCCGGCCCGCCCGCTGCCCCCGGGCTACGCCCAGCGCGCCCAGCCGAAGAGCCGCCCGCTCCCGCCCCCGCGACCGCGCCGCAAACGCCGCTGGGGCCGCCGCCTGCTGGCCTTCACGCTGCTCAGCGCCCTGTGCTGCTGCGGCGTCCCGGCGTACTTCGCCTATCCCGCCGCCCAGCAGTACCCGGTGACCGCCGCCCTGCCGCAGACGATCGCCGACCTCGACCTGCGCGACACCGACACCACCCGCCAGGCCCTCGACCGCCTCACCGGCCAGCTGAGCGGCACCGCGCTGGTCACCAGCGGCGACCCGTTCGCCGGGGTCTACGCCGACGGCAACGGCAAGCGCGTGACGGTGTTCGGCTCGACCGGCTTCCGGCTGACCCCGGAGTCCGACGTCGAGGACCAGCTCGCCCGGCTCACCGACGAGTTCTCGCTGACGACGATCACCGCGTACGACCTCGGGGTCACCGGCGCGCACGAGCGCTGCGGCGTCGGCCGGTCCGGCGACAGCGGCGTGGTCGTGTGCGCCTGGGCCGACCACGGCAGCCTGGCCGCGGCCATCTTCACCCGGCGGGCGGAGGACGAGAGCGCCGACCTCACCGCCGTCCTGCGGGAGCAGATCCTCACCCCGCGCTGGGGCGGCGAGATCTCCTCGATCCTCTGATCTTCGCGCCAACCCCGGACATCAAGCCCGCGACGAGGGGTAGAACGGCGGCATGAGCAGGCGCTGGCTCTTCGCCGACCAACTCGGGCCGCACTTCCTCGACGCCCCGGACCAGCCGGTCCTGCTGATCGAGTCGAAGCGCGTCTTCCGCCGCCGGGTCTTCCACCGGCAGAAGGCGCACCTGGTCCTGTCCGCGCTGCGCCACCGCGCGGCCGAGCTCGGCGATCAGGCCCTGTTCCTCCGGACCGAGACCTATGCCGAGGGCGTGGCACAAAGCAGCGAACCGCTCAGCGTCTGCCACCCGACCTCCCGCAAGGCCCGCGAGCTGGTCAACCGGCTGGACGTCGAGGTGCTCGGCCCGCGCGGGTTCGCGACGTCGCCCGGGGACTTCCTGAGGTTCGCGAACGGGCGGCGCGGGCTGCGGATGGAGGACTTCTACCGGGACGCGCGGCAGCGGCACGGCATCCTCATGGACGGCGCCGAGCCCGCGGGCGGCCACTGGAACCTCGACCACGACAACCGCGAGGCGCCGCCGCGGGGCAGCAGCCGGCTGGGCGTACCGGATCCGCCGGAGATCCGGGAGGACGAGATCGACGCCGCCGTACGCGATGATCTCGATCGCTGGCAGCGGGAGGACGGCATCGAGTTCCTCGGCCGGGACGGCCCGCGGCTCTTCCCGGCGACCCGGCGGGAGGCGCTCGCCCGGCTGCGGCACTTCGTGGACCACCGGCTGGCGGACTTCGGCCCGTACGAGGACGCGATGCTCGCCGGCGACCCGTTCATGGCGCACAGCATGCTCAGCGCGCCGCTCAACCTGGGCCTGCTCGACCCGCTGGAGATTGTCGAGCGCGCCGAGGCCGCGTACCGGTCCGGGGCCGCGCCCCTGAACAGCGTGGAGGGCTTCACCCGGCAGATCATCGGCTGGCGGGATTTCATCTGGCACCTGTACTGGTACTTCGAGCCGAGCTACCGCGGCTCCAACGAGCTGGGCGCCACGACAGCGCTGCCGAAATGGTTCGCCGAGCTGGACGCCGACGCGGTCGAGGCGCGCTGCCTGTCCGACGTGCTTTCCGGCGTACGCGACCGGGGCTGGGTGCACCACATCCCGCGCCTCATGGTCCTCGGCAACTACGCGTTGCAGCGCGGCTGGCACCCCGGCAGGCTGTCCGACTGGTTCCACCGGGCGTTCGTCGACGGCTACGAGTGGGTCATGACCGCCAACGTCGTCGGCATGAGCCAGTACGCCGACCAGGGCCGCATGAGCACCAAGCCGTACGCCGCGGGCGGCGCCTACATCAACCGCATGAGCGACTACTGCGGCGGCTGCCGGTACGACCCGAAGGTCCGCGTGGGCGACGACGCGTGCCCGTACACAGCGGGCTACTGGGCCTTCCTCGAGCGCAACGAGGGCACCCTGGCCGGCAACCACCGCATGCGGCAGCCGATGCGCGGCCTGCACCGCCTCGCCGACCTGGACGCCCTCGTCGAGCAGGAGAAAAGTCGCGGAAGTAAGGCTCCCTAGGCCTTCTTGGGCGCGTAGCGCGGGACGTACTCCTGGCCGGTCAGCTTCTGGATCTCGGCCATGACCTCGTCGGTGATCGCGCGCAGCGAGGTGCCGTCGTCGCCGCGGCCGGTGACGTCGATCGGCTTGCCGAACTTGATCGTCACCTTGCCCGGGCCCCACTTCGGGTACATCTGGCCGATGGGCTGGATCTTGTCGGTGCCGATGACGCCGACGGGGATGATCGGCACGCCCGCGGCGACGGCGAGGCGGGCCGCGCCCGTACGCCCGCGGTAGAGCTTGCCGTCCGGCGAGCGCGTGCCCTCCGGGTAGACCGCGACCAGGTCACCCGCCTTGAGCACCGGGATCGCGTTGTCGAAGGCGGCGAGCGCCGCGCGGCCGCCGGCCCGCTCGACCTTGATGGCGCCGAGGCCGTGCATGACGAACTTCGTGATCTTGCCGCGCAGGCCCGGGCTGTCGAAATACTCCTCCTTGGCCCAGAAGGCCAGGTGGCGCGGGATGACCGTGCCGAGGAAGAGCTCGTCGGCCACGGACAGGTGGTTGCCGGCGAAGATCGCACCCCCGGTGGCGGGAATGTTCTCGATGCCTTCGACGCGCGGCCGCCAGCCGAGCGTCAGCGTGTTTCCGATCGCGAACTTGCCGATCGTGTAGAGCAGCGGCAACGTCTTCCTCCGGGCGGCGAACTGCAGGGACGAGTGGGGGCGGTAGGACATTATCCGACGCCCCCACCGCCCCTGCCGCCCAGCGTCCGTGCCGGGCTCGGCAATTACCGCGTAAGACGGCAAATACCCCCCGTCACCGTCGCCGCGGCGCCTCCAGGGTGACACCCCACAGCGAGACTCCGTCCCGGTCGCGCAGGTCGACCCGGAATTCCCCGGTACGCCCGTCGATCCGCACCTCGCCGAAGTGCTGGAACCCCTCGGCCGGCGACGTGTTGGCGACCGGCGGCGTGTGGATGAACGCGGTGTCCGGCCCGAAGGTGCCGTCGAGCGCGTTCGGCCCGAAGGCGCCGGCGTGCGCGGGCCCGGAGACGAACTCCCAGAACGGCGTGAAGTCGCTAATCGCCGCCCGCGCCGGGTCGTAGTGGTGCGCCGCGCTGTAGTGCACGTCCGCCGTCAGGAAGACGACGCCGGTCACGCCGGCCCGGTGCGCCTCCTGCAGGACCTGCGCGAACTCCAGCTCCCGGCCCTTCGGGGCGCCCGCGTCCCCCTGCGCGACGCCCTCCTGGGCCGCCGAGCCGTCCGGGACGACGATGCCCAGCGGCAGGTCGTTGGCGATGACCTTCCAGGTGGCCTTCGACTGCTTCAGCCCGCGGATCAGCCACTCGCGCTGCTCGCGGCCGAGCAGGCCACGGTTCTTGTCGACGTACGTGTTGCCGTCGTTGGGGTCCTTGAACGTCCGCATGTCCAGCACGAAGATGTCCAGGAGCGGGCCCTGCGAGATCTTGCGGTAGACCGGTCCGGTCGCGCCCGGGACCGGGACCCATTCGTGGTACGCCCGGTGCGCGCGCCGCGCGAGCACGTCGACCCGCTTCTCGGTGTATCGCGCGTCGTCGAGGATCTCGCCCGGGTACCAGTTGTTCGTGACCTCGTGGTCGTCCCACTGGTTGATCTGCGGCACCTCGGCGGCGAAGGCCTTGTACGCGTCGTCGAGCAGGTTGTAGGCGTACTGGCCGCGGTACTCGTCGAGCGTCTCGGCGACCTTGAGCTTGGCGTCGGTGAGCACGTTGCGCCAGATCCGGCCGTCGGGCAGCGTCACCTGCTCGGCCAGCGGCCCGTCGGCGTAGACCGTGTCGCCGCTGTGCAGCAGGAAGTCCGGCCGGCGGCGG
Source organism: Actinoplanes oryzae (assembly GCF_030757795.1). Taxonomy (GTDB): domain Bacteria; phylum Actinomycetota; class Actinomycetes; order Mycobacteriales; family Micromonosporaceae; genus Actinoplanes. Next base: position 280 of record NZ_JAUQWH010000305.1, on the reverse strand, counting down.
CGCATCGACTCGAAGATCTTCAGCCCGCCGTACGCGGGATCGATGCCCCAGCCCTGCCCGACCACGTCACCGGTCCACACGAACGACAGGTCCTGCCGCTTCGTCGGCGCCGTGGTCAACTGGCCGGGAACGGGCTCGCTGAGCAGACCGGGACGATCCAGGCTTTCCGCGCGTACGCGATAATAAAAGCGCTCGCCCGGCGGCAGGCCGCGCAGGCGCACCTTGCCGGTGTAATCGGTGTCCGGGGTGAGCACCGGGCCACGGACCCGCCGCGCGCCGC
>NZ_JAUQWH010000304.1 GCF_030757795.1 Actinoplanes oryzae | reverse complement strand
CCGCGACACCACCTTCCACACCCGGGTCACCGAGCTGCGTTGGAACGAGGACTCCGCCGACTGGACCGTGCTCACCGACCGCGGTGACCGGATGCGCGCCCGGTACGTCGTCGTCTCCTCCGGCGTGCTGAGCGCCCCCAAGCTGCCCGGCATTCCCGACATCGAGACGTTCCGCGGCCACACCTTCCACACCAGCCGCTGGGACTACGACTACACCGGCGGCGACCAGAACGGCGGCCTCAACAAGCTGGCCGGCAAGCGCGTCGGCGTGGTCGGCACCGGCGCGACGGGCATCCAGGTCATCCCACATCTGGGCCGCGATGCCGAGCATCTGTACGTCTTCCAGCGCACGCCGTCGTCGGTCGACGTCCGGGACAACCGGCCCACCGACCCGCAGCGGGCGGCGTCGTTGCGGCCCGGCTGGCAGAGCGAGCGGATGGACAACTTCCTCACCGTCGTGACCGGAGGAAAGGCCGAGGTGGACCTGATCGCGGACGGCTGGACCAGCACCGCCGGACTGCAACGCAGCCTGCTCACCGGCCACAGCGATCTGACCGACGAGCAACTCGAACTGGCGGACGCGAACAAGATGAACCAGATCCGGGCCCGGGTGGACGAAATCGTCACCGATCCGCAGGTCGCCGCCCTGCTCAAGCCCTGGTACCGGTACATGTGCAAGCGGCCTGCGTTCAGCGACCACTACCTGCAGACCTTCAACCGGTCCAATGTCACTCTCGTCGACACTGCCGACCACGGCGGCATCACCCGGATGACCGAGAACGCCGTCGTCGTCGGCGACCGCGAGTACGAGGTCGACTGCGTCATCTTCGCCACCGGCTTCGAGGTCGGCCGCTCCGGCATCGCCTCCGGCACGCTGCCGGTCTACGGCCGCGACGGCATGCCGCTGCTCGGCTACTGGCGCGACGGGGCACGTACGCTGCACGGTTTCTACAGTCATGGTTTCCCCAACCTGTTCCACCTCGGCCTGGTGCAGAACGCCTCGTCGGTGAACTTCGTCCACGTGTTGCAGGAGCAGGCCACCCACATCGGCGCGGTCGTCAAAGCGGCGGTCGGCAGCGACGCCCGCTATGTCGAGCCCACCCTGGAGGCGGAGAACGCCTGGATTCAGACCATCCGCGACACCGCGCCCCACACGTACGAGTTCCAGATGTCCTGCACACCGGGCTACAACAACAACGAGGGGAAACCCGCGGCGGCCATGAACTCCTACGGCCCGGGACCGATCGCGTTCCATGACCTTCTCCGCCGCTGGCGGACCGAAGGCGGCCTGGCCGACGTCCTGGTCGGCCCGTGACCGTGCGCCGGATGCACCACCTGACCCGGCCGACCTTCCTGCGCGGTTCCAACGGCGTGGCCTTCGGCCCGGACGGCCGGCTGTACGTGGCGCAGTTCCTCGCCGGGCGGATCAGCGCCGTCGACCTGACCACCGGCGACCGGGAAACCGTCGCCGGCCCGGACGATCCGATCCAGTCCCCCGACGACCTCGCCTTCGACAGCACCGGCGCGATGTACGTGACCGACCTGGTCCCCGGCCGGGTCTGGCGGCGCAGCCCGGCCGGTGACTACGAGATGGTCAGCGACAATCTGCGCCGGCCCAACGGGATCGCCTGCGTACGGGACCGCCTGTTCGTCAACGAGTCGGGTCCCGGGCGGCCGGCTGCTGGAACTGTTTCCCGGCGGATCGCAGCCGACCGTCCTCGCCGGCTCGCTCGCGGCCGGCAACGCCATGCAGCTGGGTCCGGACGGCCTTCTCTACTACCCGCACATGCTCACCGGCGAGGTCCTGCGCATCTCCCCCGGCGGCGGTGAACCCGAACTTGTCGCTACCGGCGTGCACGAACCCGTCGCCGTTCGCTTCGACCGCGGTGGCGTCCTGCACGTGCTCTCCCGGGGCGCCGCCGGCATCATCACGCAAATCGACCTGTTCGGCGGCGGCGGTCGGACGACCGTGACCACCGGCATCTGCGGCCAGGACAACGCCGCGGTCGACAACGAGAACCGGATGTTCGTCTCCAGCTTCGCCGGCGGAGGCATCACCGAGGTGTTCCCGGACGGCCGGACCCGCGAGGTGCTGCCGCGGGGCGCGGCCGGGCCCTACGGCGTGACCATCGACCTGGCCGGCACCGTGCACGCCGCCGACCACTACCGGATCGCCGGGCCCGACACCGGCGATCAGCTGGTCTTTTTCGCACACGGCATCGTCGCCGACGGCGGCCTGCTTCACCTCACCTCCCAGTACGGCCAGATGTTCACCTACGATCGCGCCACGAGAACGACCCGCAACCGGCTGTCGGGCCTGGACTGCCCGCTCGGCCTCGCGGTACAAGCCGACGGTGTGCTGGTGATCGCGGAGTCCGGCGCCGGGCGGATCCTCACGGTGGACGGCGACGACCGGGTCAGCGTCCTGGCGGAGGGCTTTGCCCGGCCGGTCGACGTCGCCATCGATACCGACGGCCGGGTCTATGTCAGCGATGAAGCCGGGGGCGCCCTCTTCCGACTCGCCAGCAACGGCAGCGAGCGGGTAGCCGACGGTCTCGACCGGCCGCAGGGGATAGCGGTCGACGGCGACCATCTGTACGTCGTCGAGGCCGGACGGCGGCGGGTGCAGTCCCTGCACCTGCGCACCGGAGAGTTCCGGGTCGAGGCCACCGTTGAGGTTAACGTCCCCGACCCGCGAACCCAGCCGGCCCTGTTCGCTCACGGACCGGGCGTTCCAAGACCTTTCGCCGGCCTCGTGGTGGCTCCCGACCGTTCGCTGATCGTCGCCGCCAACCGGGAGGGTGGCGTCGTGCAGCTCAGCGAATAGCCGGGCCTCGGTCGACAGACCTGGATATCAGCGCACGACGACCCGGACGCGGCCGAGATTCTGGATTCGTCCGAAGGGCGTCTGCTGGTCACCGTCGCGGTGCGAAGCCGCCCGCAGGACCGGGAAGTACGTACCCGGCGCCGTGAAGGCATGGGTGGCCGACAGGTCGACGACCGGCTGCGGGGTCGCGACGGCCGCCGGCACGGGATAGTCGCCCGACCCCAGGAAGTCCCACTCGGCCGCGACGACGCTACCGGCGCCGGGTGGCACCTCGACGCGGGCGTGAAAGGTGACCGGCTGCCCGACGGCGACCTCCGCGCGGACGCCGCCGTCGGCCCTCAGGTCGACAACCGGCTGGACGCCGCCCCGCTCGGCGGCGCCGGCCGGCACAACGACCTGCGAGCCGGCAACCGTGTAACTGGTCGTGGCCGGCCGGATACCTCTCTCGACCCAGGCGCTCAGATCACGCAGCGCCTGTTGCAGGACGGTGCCGTAGGCGATCGTGCGGGCCTCGGCGGCGACACTGCTGGGGTTGTCGTGTTGGGCGTGGTCGATGTACCAGAGGGCGAAGGAGTCCTCGGCGGCATCGCCGAGGTGGTCGGCCACCCGTGAGCGGTACCAGTCGGCGAACCAGGGGAAGGCGTCGATGTCCATGAGGTTCTGGACGACAAGCATCTTGCCGTGGATGCGCCCGTCCGGCACCGACCCGGCCACCCCCGCGGCCATGACGGGCCCGAGTAGCCTCGGCCGCTGCGGATGGGCGGGCCGGCCAGCGGCGTCGCGGAACTGGTTCCAGCCGTACAGGTCGGGGGTGGGGACCTGGTGACGCTGGTAGGTCTGCAGGGCCAGGATCCAGGAGTTGTCGATCCGGACCAGGTCGCCCGGCCGGAAGCCGGCAATCGTCGTACGGTCCGCGGAGATCGGGAAGGAGACCACCCGGCCGTCGACGGCGGAGATCGGCACGCTCTGGCCGGCGGCGGGGCCGGTGAGGGCGACCACATGGGCGTCGCGCAGGTCGCGCTCGGGCGGTTCGGCCAGTTCCAGCCGGGCGGCCGGACCCGGTATGACGGCGGCGACGGTGGTTTCGAAGCTGAACCGGGCGGCGCCGATCGCCGAGGCGGGGTCGGTGCCCAGATATCCGGGCTCGGTCCAGAAGTCCGTCACGTAAGTGGGATCCATGGCGGCCACGCCGGGGTGGTTCATGGTGAAGTATCCGCTGTCGAGGGTCGTGTGGTTCCACCAGCCACGAGGCGGATAGCCCAGCAGCGTCGCCTCGTCGAGCGCCGCCCGTTCCTCGTCGTCGAGCCCGGCGTAGAGGTCGCCGCTGCCGCCCGGGTCGACCGCGTCGAGAACCCCGGGGAACTTGTCGCGCTGGCGCAGAACACGCAGTGTGTGCAGCCGGACGGTGAACGCGCTGGGGATGGAGTACGGAACACCCATAACGAACGGGACGAAGCCGTCCCAGACGCCAACAGTGTTCTCCGCCGCACCCAGCACCTGGTACGAGCCGCCGCTGCCCCCGATCAGATACCCGTACGGGCGGTGCTCGCCGTACAGGTCCGAGGCGACCTGACGCGAGAACTCGGCGGCGGCCGCGTTCACCCGGTAGGCGCCGATCGCCGGGTCGCCGGCGCGGTCGGCCCCACCAAGGTTGGTCTGCACGTAGTACGCCCCGCTGGCGATGGT
>NZ_JAUQWH010000303.1 GCF_030757795.1 Actinoplanes oryzae | reverse complement strand
ACTACCGGCTCAGCCCGGAGGGCGCCGCCACTCTGCAGGCGGCTGCCGCAGATTGGACCGTGTTCGTGGGCAACGTCAACTCGATCATGGAGGTTCCGCAGTGACCGTCGAGGAATGGCTCGCGGCGTTCGGCGCCGAGTTGCACCGCCGCCGCGTCGACCCTGCCGCCGTCGTGGCCGAGGCAGCCGCGCATCTTCGCGACAGTGGCAGGCACCCCCTGGAGACCTTCGGCCCACCGACCGCCTACGCCGTCACGATCGCCGAGAGCCTGCGCGGCCCCACCCGCGAGTTGCGCATGCGAGGCGCCTTGCGCCTGGAGGCGGTCGGCATCACCAAGAGGTACGGCCGGAGGACGGTTCTTGACGGGGTCGACCTCCGGGTACACGCCGGCGAGGCCGTGGCGGTGATCGGCGCGAACGGGTGCGGCAAGAGCACACTGCTCCGCATCTGCGCCGGCCTCGACTCTCCCGATGCGGGTCACGTGCGGATCCGTGGCGAGCTCGGCTACTGCCCTCAGGAGGGCGGGACGGCCGAGTTCCTCACCCCCGACGACCACTTCGTCCTCGTCGGCGCGGGGCGCGGCTACGGGCGCGCCGAGTCCAGGGCCCAGGGCCGCGCGCAGGCCGCCGCCCTCGACTGGCCCGGGGCGCCGGAGAGCGGCGCGGCGCGGCATCTGTCCGGCGGGACCCGGCAGAAGCTCAACCTGGTCCTGGCCGGGATCGGCGACCCGGACGTCCTGCTGCTCGACGAGCCCTACCAGGGCTTCGACAACGGCAGCTACCTCGACTTCTGGGAGCGGGTCTGGCGATGGCGCGACGCAGGCAAGGCGGTGGTCGTGGTCACGCACCGGCTCGCCGAACTGGACCGCGCCGACGCCGTGCTCGACCTGTCGCCGCGCGACGCCGGCCCCATGACCCGCACCGGGCGCGACACCGAGGGAGACCGGCGATGACCCGCACGCTCACCGTCACCGAGGGGCGCGACGACAAGGGAGGCCGGCCATGACTCGCACGCTCACCATCCCCGAGGAGCGCGACACCGAGAGGGGCCAGCGATGACCCGCACGCTCACCATCCCCGAGGGGCGCGACACCGAGGGAGGCCGGCCATGACTCGTACGCTCACCGTCGCCGAGATGGCGCTGCGGGAGCTCAGCCGCCGCCGGGGTGTGCTGATCCTGCTGGCGTTGCTGCCGCTCGCGGCCTACTACTCGCGGCGGGGGGAGGCGTACTGGCAGTCGGTGCGCTTCGTGTCGCTCGGGATCGGCTGGACGCTGAGCACGGCGGCGCTCTTCGCCGGGAACGCGGCCCGGACCGTGGAGCAGCGGCTGCGGCTTGCCGGGTATGCGCCGCACCAGCTGTGGCTCGGGCGGCTCCTTGCCCTGTGGACGGTGGGGCTGGTGCTGGTCGTCCCCTACTTCGTGCTGATGAAGGTGGACCTGGACGACGTCCGGGACGGCGGGGTGGCACTGATCCTGGTGCTGACCGTGGTCGTGTCGGCGCCGTTCGGGATGGCCGTCAGCGCCGTGCTTCCCCGCGAGATGGAGGGCATGCTCGTTCTGCTCACCATCGTGTCCACACAGATGTTGATGAATCCGGACCAGGCCGTCGCCCATGCGCTGCCGTTCTGGTTCTCTCGCGAGATCGGTGTCTACGCCATCGAGCACGACGCCGGCACCGACCGGATCGTCAACGGTTGCGTGCACGCCGGAATCACTCTCGCAGCCTGCCTCGCCGTGATCGCCGTTGCGGCAGCGGTTCGCCTCCGCCGCCGCGGTCACCTGTCGTTCGCCTGAGATGAACCTCCGACGCCGGCGGCCAGCACGGCCACACGCCGGCTGGTCAGGACGTGGGGTGGCGGCTGAGGCACCGGCACGGCGACCCGGAAGGTTTCAAGACGACAGCGACCGCGACGACCGAACAACGGCACGACGCCTGAGATCTACGGCGAGAGGTGGGGTGGCCGGCTTGTCAGGAGGCAGGGTGGCGTTTGAGGCGGCGGCGGCCGGTGAGTGCGAGGGCAGCGGCGCCGGTCAGGGCGGCGAGGGCGGCGGCGCTTACGGGGATTCGGCCGTAGCGGGCCGGGCCTCCGTACACGCGAGGCTTGCTGGTGAAGACATTGCCCTTGTCGGGGCCGGTGCGGCGGCGGGACAGGCCGAAGCTTCGCATCAGCGGGCCGACGAGGGCGTCGTAGACCGGCGGCATGAAGCTGTAGCCGGCTTCGACAAGTTCATTGGCCAGGCCCACCGAGCGGGAGCGTCGCGGGCGGTCGGCGAGGCCGACGATCGCGTCGCCCATGCGCTCGGCGGTGTCGACGGGCGGGGGCGGGCGGCCCACGAAGCCGGCGTAGTTGCCGGAGCTGGTGTAGATGGGCGTGTCCACGCTGCCCGGGACGAGCTGACAGACGTGGATGTCCGGCGCGTCGCGCGTCTCCTGCTGCAGGATGCGGGTCAGGGCGCGCAGACCCCACTTGGGGGTCACATAGGTGCTCATGTACGGCACGGTGACGTGGCCGAGAAGGGAGCTGCTCAGGATCAGGGTGCCGCGTCCCTGCTTGCGGAAGACACGCAGGGCGGCGCGGGCGACGTTCGCCGGGCCGAGCAGGTCGGCGGTGACGACCTTGTCGAAGACGTCCGGCGGGACGTCCTCGAAGCGCCCGTAGGCCACCACGGCCGCCGTGTCCGCCCAGACGTCGATGCGGCCGAAGGCGTCGACGGCCGCCTCGGCCAGCTCGTCGACCTGGGCGCGGTCCGTCACGTCGGTCGGGACGACCAGGGCCTGCCCGCCGCACTCGGCGGCCACCTTCTCCAGGTCGGCCAGCCCGCGGGCCGCCAGCACGATCTTGTCCCCCCGAGCGGCGAACGCATGGGCGGCGGCCCGTCCGATTCCGCTCGATCCCCCGGTCAGCACGACCACACGCGACGTCATGGCCCAGCCTGTACCCGGACGATCCGCGCCTGAACGCCGACCCGGTCACCGAAATCACGCCCCCGACAGCCCGGCCGGCCGGCCCCGGCGCGCAACAGCCCAGGCGGCCACGCCCGGCGCGCAACAGGCCAGGCGGCCAGCCCCGGCGCGCAACAGGCCAGGCGGCCAGCCCCGGCGCGCAACAGGCCAGGCGGCCAGCCCCGGCGCGCGACAGCCCAGGTGGCGGTCCCGGCGCGGGACTGCTCGGGCGGTCAGCCCCGACATGTGACAGGTCAGGCGGCTGGTCCCGACAGGCGACCTCCCGGGCGGCTGGTCCCGGCGCGGGGCGGTTCGAACGGCCGGGGCGGGTCGGGACAGGTTGGGCGGCCAGCTCCGGCTCGCGACAGGGTTCCGGCGCGGCGGAGCAGCCGGGGCGGGCACGCATGCGGCCGGTCGGGCGCTCCGGGCGTACGGGAAAAAGCACCGGAAGTGGGGGACGGCGGCCGCACCGGGCCCCGAAAAGCGGGGCGAGCAGGGAGACTGACCGCATGGACCTGCCGCTCAACCCGCCCGTCAAGCCGATGCTGGCCAAGCCGGTCGCCGAGATTCCGCCCGGGCAGCTCTACGAGCCGAAGTGGGACGGATTCCGCTCGATCATCTTCCGGGACGGCGCCGAGGTGGAGATCGGCAGCCGCAACGAGAAGCCGATGACTCGGTATTTTCCCGAGGTTGTGCGGGCGGTGCTCGAGAACTTCCCGGAGCGGGCGGTGATCGACGGCGAGGTGATCGTGGCGGACACCGCGCGCAACACGCTGGACTTCGAGGCGCTGCAGCAGCGCATCCATCCTGCCGCGAGCCGCGTCACGCTGCTGTCCGAGCAGACCCCGGCCGGGTTCGTCGCGTTCGACCTGCTTGCGCTCGGTGACGAGGATTTGACGGTACGGCCCTTCGCGGAGCGCCGCGCGAAGCTGGAGGAGTGTCTGGCCGGAGCCAAGCCGCCGGTCTACGTGACGCCCGCCACCGATGACGTGGAGACGGCGCGCCGCTGGTTCGCCGAGTTCGAGGGCGCGGGGCTCGACGGGCTGATCGCGAAGGCCAAGGACCTGGGCTACGAGCCGGACAAGCGGGTCATGGCCAAGATCAAGCACAAGCGTACGGCCGATTGTGTCGTCGCCGGCTACCGCCTGCACAAGTCCGGGGAGAACCGGATCGGCTCGCTGCTGCTCGGGCTCTACGACGACCGGGACGTACTGGTTTCTGTGGGCGTCATCGGCTCGTTCCCGATGACGGTGCGCGAGGAGCTCTTCGTCGAGCTGCAGCCGCTGGTGACCGAGTTCGAGGGGCATCCCTGGAACTGGGCGGCGCACATGTCCGGCGAGCGCACCCCGCGCAAGAACGAGGTCAGCCGCTGGAACACCGGCAAGGACCTCTCCTTCACCCCGCTGCGGCCGGAGCGCGTGGTGGAGGTGCGCTACGACTACATGGAGGGCGAGCGCTTCCGGCACACCGCCCAGTTCGAGCGGTGGCGTCCCGACCGCCAGCCGCACTCCTGCACGTACGAGCAGCTGGAACGCCCGGTTCGCTTCAACCTGGCCGACGTCCTCACGAGCAG
>NZ_JAUQWH010000302.1 GCF_030757795.1 Actinoplanes oryzae | reverse complement strand
CGGCACGCTGGAGATGATCAAGTCTCGCGTTGGTCGCCGAGAGGGCCCTTTTCGGGGGTTCCGGAAGCAATCCGCTCCGAATCTCGGTCCAGCCGAAATCCCAGGAGAATCGTTCTGACAGAACCGGCAGGCGCCTCTAGGAGCCGCGCCGGGGGACGGTCCGGGCATGAAGAAGGCACGTGATCCGCCAGATCACGTGCCTTGCTTGTCTTCGTTCTTTGGGAGGGGAATGGCCGCAGCCGCCATCCCTCTCGCCGGCGCGCTGGCTCAGTCGCCCGTGTTCGCGCCTTCTTCTTCGACGCCGATCATGCCGACGATGCGCTCGAGGTCGTCGACCGTGGCGAACTCGATCGTGATCTTGCCCTTGTTCCGGCCGATGTCGACCTTGACCCGGGTGTCGAAGCGGTCCGACAGCCGCTCGGCCAGATCGTTGAGAGCCGGGGCGTGCACCTTGGCTCGTCGCGCCGGGGCCGACTTCTTCGCCGGCCCGTCCGCCACGGCGAGCTGAACCAGCTCCTCGGTGGCGCGTACCGACAGGCCCTCGGCGACGATGCGCAGCGCGAGCCGCTCCTGGGCCTCGGAGTCGTCCAGGCCGAGCAGCGCCCGGGCATGGCCGGCCGACAGGATGCCCGCGGCGACGCGGCGTTGCACCGGCGCCGGGAGGTTCATGAGGCGGATCGTGTTGGATATCTGCGGCCGGCTGCGTCCGATGCGGCGGGCCAGTTCCTCGTGCGTGGCGCCGAACTCCTCGAGCAGCTGCTGGTACGCGGCCGCCTCTTCGAGCGGGTTCAGGTTGGCGCGGTGGATGTTCTCGAGGAGGGCGTCCCGGAGCATGGCGTCGTCGCGCGTCTCGCGGATGATCGCCGGGATCGACTCCTTGCCGACGGCCTGGGCGGCGCGCCAGCGGCGTTCACCCATGACGAGCTCGTACGAGCCGTCGCCGATGTCCCGCACCACGATCGGCTGGAGGAAGCCGACCTCCTCGATCGAGGTCTTGAGCTCCTCCAGCGCCTCTTCGTCGAAGACGTGCCGCGGTTGCTTCGGGTTCGGCACGATCGACTCGACCGGCAGCTCCGCGAAGCGCGCCCCGGGCACAGGCGCCAGCCCCTCGTCAGGAGCCGGCGCCTCCGGAGCAGCCGGCGCCGGCGCCGTCGCCGGCGCCGGCGTGGGTGCGACGGGTGCCGGCTCGGCGGCCGCCGGTGCCGGCTCAGCGGACGTCGGCGCCACGTACTGAGCAGGCGCCGGCGCGGCGGCCGGTTCCTCGGCGCTCGGGGGAGGGGCGGTGGGGATCAGTGCCCCCAGGCCGCGGCCGAGGCCACCCCGTGGACGGTTCTTCATGCCGTGCCTCCCGCGTTGACCCCACGCATTGCGATCTCCAGGGCGGCCTCGAAGTAGCTGGTCGCGCCCCTTGATCCCGGATCGTAGGTCATCACGGACTGGCCGTAGCTCGGCGCCTCCGACACACGCACGTTGCGGGGAATCACCGCCTCGAGCACCTTGGAGCCGAAGTGGTTCCGCACGTCCTGCTCGACCGCGTCGGCCAGGCGGGTCCGCCGGTCGTACATGGTCAGCAGGATCGTCGAGACGTCCAGCGTGGGGTTCAGGTGCTGCCGGACCAGGTTGATGTTGTTGATCAGCTGGTTCAGGCCCTCCAGCGCGTAGTACTCGCACTGGATCGGGATCAGCACCTCCTGCGCCGCGCAGAGGGCGTTGACCGTGAGGAGGCCCAGCGACGGCGGGCAGTCGATGAAGACGTAGTCGAACTTCTCGGGGTGGGCATTGATCGCGCGCGCGAGGCGGGACTCGCGGGCGACGACCGAGACCAGCTCGATCTCGGCGCCGGCGAGGTCGATCGTCGCCGGGACGCAGAACAGGTTGGGGATGCCCTCGACCGGCTGCGCCACCTCGGCAAGCGGCACGTTGTCGATCAGGCAGTCGTAGACGTCGGGCACGCCGGCATGGTGGGGCACGTTCAGCCCAGTCGACGCGTTGCCCTGCGGGTCGAGGTCGACCACGAGGACCCGGTTGCCGTGGAGCGCCAACGCCACGGCAAGGTTCACCGTCGTGGTGGTCTTCCCGACGCCGCCCTTCTGGTTGGCGACGCAGATGACGCGCGGGGCGGCCGGCCGCGGCATGGTGATCTCGCCGCTCGGATTGAGGATCTGCACAGCTCGCAACGCTTCCATGGCGAGGGGCGGGTAGTCCTCATCCCCGGTCGGCGTTTCACGTGAAACATGCTCGTCCGCATCGGCGGGCGGCGCACTCACTGCCGCGGGGGAGGGGACATCGGAGGAGGCCACAGGTACGGCCGCCGAGCCGGAAACCGGAGCAACAGCGGGAGCCGTACGAGGCGCCGGGGCGGGATTCCGGGAATCAACGGTCACGCCGTCCGTGGCTTGCACGGGGCTGCCGTACACCTGACCCTGGCTGCTTCGGGGCTGCGGCACGTTCTGCTCCCCGTTGTTGAAGGTCACCGTCAAACTCACACTCCGATCGGCATCGCCGTAGGGCTCGGTTTCACGTGAAACACCGTCCCATCCGGGGTCGCCGTCGGGGCCCCTGCCATGCTCATGCACCGTTTTATCCCTGCCTGGTTGGATGGAGTCGGCACCGCGAGCGTGCGGTCCGGCAGGAAACGGCTGCGCTGTGATCGCGCCCGCCGTCCGGTCCACACTATCGACGCGCGGCCAGCCTACGGCCGCTGGACGAACCGTGCCACGCTTGTCCGCCTGATGAGTTGAGAGTGACAGATTTCCGGGTGACTCGAAGACCATGAATCCGGGCACCCGGCCGAGTCGTCCGCCGTACCTCTTGATTCTCCCGCATGGCCACCCGGTTCCCGACAGCACCCTGGGCGTCTCCGGCCCGCCGGCCGGCTGCCCCGCACCTACGCCGACCGGCGTCTCCATCAGGCCGCCGGGCGCGCTTCCGGCGACTACGGCCGGGGCTGTTCCCGCGCCGCCGGGTGCGCTCCCGGCGGCTACGGCCAGGGCTGTCCCCGCGCCGCTGAGTCCTACTTTCGGCTCTGTCCGCGGGGGAGCGGACCGCGCGCTCTTCCCCGTACGTCGACGCGCGCCCCGCTTGCCCATCTAGCCCCTCCGCGATCTCCTCTTCCCGGAGCCGCGACCGGCATCGCCGGAGCGGTCGGGACCGGACCCGCGTCCCCCGCCACCGGAGGCGCGGCCCGAACCAGCCGCCCGTCCGGACGGCTTTGGCCGTGGTGCCACGACGGCTCGCTCCCGCACGATCTCCACGACCGTGGTCGGCGGATCGATCAGACCGGCCCCGCAGAGCCGGACGACCGGATCACCACCGCCGAGCGTCGCGACCGCGTCACGGTGCTCGGCCACCTCCTCCGCGGCCGAGGCGCCCTTGAGCGCCAGCAGCCGGCCGCCGACGGCGGCCAGGGGGAGGCACCAACCGGCAAGCCGGTCCAGCGGCGCCACCGCTCGGGCGGTGACGACGTCGGCCGGGGCGGGGGGCCCACCGGCGACGTCTTCGGCACGACCCCGGACGACCGTCACAGTCGCCTCGAGGCCCAGCGCCGTCACCGCTTCGGACAGGAAAGCGGTCCGTCGTGCCAGCGGCTCGACCAGCGTGATCGTGAGATCCGGCCGGGCCACTGCCAGCACGATACCGGGCAAACCGGCACCAGACCCGACGTCGATCACCGACGCCCCGGAAGGGATCATTTCGGACACGACAGCACAGTTGATCAGGTGACGTTCCCAGACCCGGGGCGCCTCGCGCGGGCCGATGAGCCCCCGCACGACGCCCTCGGTCACGAGCAGCTCGGCGTAGCGCCCGGCCAGTGCCAGCCGCTCACCGAAGACCTCCTCGGCCGCCGCCCGGTGCTCCGGGGGAGGGGACAGCACATCAGCCCCGGCGACCACGGGAAGGTCAGCGCCGGACGCGGGAGGATCGGCCACGGCACGCTCTCCTCCAGGCGAGGGAGGATCGGCCTTGGGAAGGTCACCGCCAAGCGCGGGGAGATCGGCCACGGGAAGGTCGTCGGCTACGGGAAGGTCGGACGCGGCCTTCCGAGGGCCGGGAGAAGAGGAGGAGCGAGCGCCACCGGACCGCCCGGGGAACGACCGCACCGGCACCCCACGCCGACCACCCGCCGACCGCGAGGCACCACCGGCGGCAGCGCCCGAAGCACCCGCCGCTCCCGACTCACGCGACGGCCCACCACGGGAGCCCGGCGCGGAACCGGAGTCCGACACGGAACTGGAACCCGACGCAGAGCTGGAACCCGACGCGGAGCCCGAGCTTGACGCGGAGCCCGTACCGGAAGAAGAGCTGGAGGAACGGCCGGAAGAAGCAGACGGCCCGGGCGCCGAAGCACCCGGGCCGTGCTCCCCCGCGCCGAAGCGGGGATCAGTCATCAGCTCGCCGGCCGCACCACGATGCGACGGTTCGGCTCGACGCCCTCGGACTCGCTCTCCACGCCCGAGATCGCGTTGACGACGTCGTGCACGCACTTGCGCTCGAAGGCCGACATCGGCTCCAGGCGCACCGCGTCGCCGTGCTCCTTGACCTTCTCGACGGCGTTGCGGGCCACCGCGGTCAGCTCCTTGCGGCGGGTCGCGCGGTAGCCGCCGATGTCG
>NZ_JAUQWH010000301.1 GCF_030757795.1 Actinoplanes oryzae | reverse complement strand
CGCCGCTGACCCGCCGTCTCTGACCCGCGCGCGGGCTTCCGCTCACGCGCGGGCTTCCGCTCACGCAGGGGATTTCGCTCGCGCATGGGCTTCCGCTCGCGCGCGGGCTTCCGCTCACGCAGGGGCCTTCGCTCGCGCACGGTCAGAGCCGCGACTTGGTGCGTCACACGCCGGCCGCGGGGCTCGCCCACGGCAAGCACCGCGGCACCTCTGCTCGCCGTTGCTCGGGCTGGCTTCGCGGGGCGATCCGGCGCGCTGACCCGCGCTCCTGGTGTTCCGCTCGATCCTGGTCCCGGTCGTCGGCGGCACATCGCGCCCCGGCGGACACACGCGAGTCCGCCCTCAGCCGCGGTGCGCGGCTCGCGACACAGCGATCAGGTGGCGTCCATGTCGATCGCCCGCGGGGCGGGGGCAGCGGGGGCGGCCGACGGCGCGGGCTTGGGGGCCGGCTTGGCGGCGTCGGTGAGGTGGGACGTGACGCCGTTGAAGTCGTTCTTGACGCCGTTGAGGTCGGTCTTCACGTCCTCGAACAGGCCCTGCAGCGGCTTGCGGAGCGCGGCCTCGTCGTCCTCCGACAGGACGTGCTTGCGGATGAACGCCTTGGGGTGCAGGTCCTGCAGCTGGATGTCGGTGCCCAGCTCGCGGCTCAGGTCGGTCGTCGCGTTCTGCGCCATCTGGCGCAGGCTGCGGAGCATCCGCAGGCCGTCGCTGATGACCTTGGGTAGGCGCTCGCCGAAGATCAGCAGCGCGAGCATCAGCAGGGCAGCGATCTCCCACCAGTTCAAGTTCTCGAACACGGCCGCCGCCTTCCCTGCCCGTGAGGGCTTCTCACTTCGCGTCGGCTGCCAAGGTTACTGACGCTGTCTGTGTCTTGGTACCTCGGCGGTACTCGATCGGCACGGTCGCGCCCGGAGCATACTTGCGGACCAGCGCGATCAGCCCGATGCCGTCGTCGAGGACGTGGTTGTCGAACTTCGTGACGACGTCGCCGCTCTTGAGCCCCGCGGCGGCGGCCGGGCCGGCCGGCTCGACCGAGCGGAGCCGGGCGCCCGTGCCGTTGCTCGCCCCCGACGTGCTGCCGCCCGTGGCCACCTCGGCGCCGATGACCGTGCGGCGGGCCTTGCCGGTGTCGATGATGTCCTCGGCGATGCGGCGGGCCTGGTTGATCGGGATCGCGAAGGCCAGGCCGATGTTGCCGGCCTCGCTCTCGGCCGTGCCGAGCGAGCGGATGACCGAGTTGACGCCGATGACCCGGCCGTCGGCGTCGACCAGCGGGCCGCCCGAGTTGCCCTGGTTGACGGCGGCGTCGGTCTGGATGGCCGCGTAGTAGCGGGTGGTGCCGTCCGTGTCGGGGGCCTGCAGCGTGCGGTCGAGCGCGCTGACGATGCCCTCGGTCACGGTGTTGACCAGATTGAGCGGCGACCCGAACGCGAACACGGGGTCACCCACGGCGATGGCATCCGAGTCGCCGAGCTGGATGGCCGTCACATTGTCGCGAGAGACTTTGATCACTGCGATGTCCGACTCGGGCTCGCGGCCGACGAGGGTCGCCGGGGCGGTCGTGCCGTCGCTGAACAAGACCGACATCGTGTCGCCGGCGTTGGCCACGACGTGATCGTTGGTGATCACGTAGCCCTCCTGGCTCACCACGAAGCCGGACCCGATGGCGCCGGAGACCCGGACCGTCACCACGCTCGGGGCGACCTTCTGCACCACGCCGGCGTTGGACTCCGGGGCGCGCTGGGCCGCGCTGGGCGCCGCGACCGGGGCGCCGCCGAGCTGCGTGCCGCCGCCCCCGACGCCGCTGCGGGCCGCGAAGACATAGCCCAGGGTGCCGCCCAGACCGCCGGCCAGCAGGGCTGTGACCAGGCAGATCAGCAGGACGGGCGTCAGCTGGCGGGGCCGGTCGCGGGGATCGCTGACCGGCTCGGGCTCGGGGCCGGTGCTCTGCGGCGCGCTCGGGACGACGACGGCCGACGGGGCATAGGGGTCGCGCCACGGGTCGGCCAGCGCGTCGGACCACCACGGCGACCCGGGGCCACCCTGCGGCGGCGCGGCCGGTGGCGTCGGGGACTGGCGCCAGCTCCAGCCGTCGGTCACGTCGGGCCCTCCACTCGTCGTCCGCGCGTGCCGTGCACCCCGGAGGGCTCCGGCTCCGCCTCCAGAATGACACGGATCGGCGTCGGTCATCCGCTCAGTAGGCGCCTCGACGACCCAACCGCCGCTTTCCACCGGCGAAGTCCCGATGCGCGAAGGGAGAGCATCGCTCTACGCTCATACCCGATGTGCACCGTTTCCGGGCCGCACGGCTCGCGGGCAGCACGTCGTGAGAGCCCGGAGGTCGTCATCGTCACCGCAGCCCGCCAGCTCGGCACCCCCAGCGCGCAGTCGGTCCAGTTCGCCGAGGCCTACGCCGCCGAGGACGTCGTGCTGCAGACCGCCCGGAGCCTGGCCCTCGAGGTCGGGCTTGCCGCCGTCTCCCCCGGCGCGGGGTCCGTGCTGAGCCTGCTGGCTGCCGCGGGGAGCGCCAAGGCGGTCGTCGAGATCGGCACCGGTACGGGCGTCAGCGGCGTCTGGCTCCTGCGCGGCATGCGTGCCGACGGCGTCCTCACCACCATCGACGTCGAGAATGAGCACCAGCGCATCGCTCGCCGGATCTTCCAGGAGGCGGGCTTCGCCTCGTCCCGCACCCGGATCATCACCGGGCGCGCCCTGGACGTGCTGCCGCGGCTGGCCGACGGGGTCTACGACCTGGTCTTCGTCGACGCGGACGCCACCGAGTTCGGGGCGTGCGCCGACGCCGCCCTGCGCCTGCTGCGCCCGGGCGGCATCCTCGTGGTCAACGGCGCGCTGGCGGGCGGCCGGATCAGCGACCCGGCGGCCCGCGACGCCGACACCATCACCATCCGCGAGACGGTCAAGAGCATCCGCGAGTCCGAGGAGTGGACGCCGGCCCTCATCCCGGCCGGCGGCGGCCTCCTGGCGGCGGTCAAGCGCTGACGCGCGCTCGCACGACGAAACGCGCGGTCAAGCGCCGACGCGCGCTCGCACGACGAAACGCGCGGTCAAGCGCCGACCGCACGCTCTCGCGGCACGAACGCTGCAGTCAAACGCTGACCACGCGCGCTCGCGGCACGAGACGCTGGGATCAAGCGCCGAGCCCGGCCAGATAGCGCAACAGCGTCCGGGTGCCCCAGCCGGTCGCGCCCTGGGGCAGGTCGCCGTCGGGCTTGTCGGCCCAGCTCGGCGCGGACATGTCGATGTGCGCCCAGCTGCCCACCTTCTCGCCCAGGAACTCCCCGAGGTAGAGGGCGGCGACGACCGAACCGGCCCCGCGCGTCGGCGAGCTGTGCCGGTCGGCGATGTCGCTGGCCAGGTACTCCTTGTACTCGTCGGGGAGCGGCAGGCGCCACATCCGCTCGCCCGCCGCCTCACCGGCCGCGGAGAGGGCCGCGGCGAGCTCGTCGTCGTGGCTGTAGAGGGCGGCCGTGCGCTTGCCCAGGGCCACCGCGTTCGCCCCGGTCAGGGTGGCGAGGTCGATCACCACGTCCGGTTCGAGGGTGCCGACGGCGTAGCCCAGGGCGTCGGCGAGGACCAGGCGGCCCTCGGCGTCGGAGTTGGTGCTCTCCGACGTCGTGCCGTCCCAGTGCGTGATGATGTCGCCGGGGCGGTAGGCGGAGCCGCTGACCGCGTTCTCGGCGAGGGGCGCGAGCGCGGTGACCCGTACCGGAAGCCGGAGATCGGCGGCACCCAGGACGGCGCCGATGATGGCCGCCGCGCCGCCCATGTCCTTCTTCATCAGCTTCATGCCCTCGCGGGGCTTGATCGTGAGGCCGCCGGTGTCGAACGTGATGCCCTTGCCGACCAGTACGACATGCTTGGTGGCCCCCTCGGGCCGCCAGCTCACCTCGACCAGCCGCGGCGGGGTGGCCGAGCCGCCGCCCACCGCGAGCAGGCCGCCGAAGCCCTCGGCACGCAACTGGTCGGGCTCGCGGACCACCACGGTCAGCCCTTCCCGGCGAGCAGCTTCCGCGACGACTTGCGAGGCGAACCACTCCGGGTTCTTCAGCGAGGCCGGCGTGTTGGTCAGATCCCGGGCGAGCCACGTGGCCTCGGCGGTCGCGCGGGCCACGGCGAGGCTTTCCTCGTACGCGTCAGGGGTGGAAGTTTGGAGGGTGACCTCGACGGACCGCGGGCCGGAGACGGCGTCGCGGAACCGGTAGCCGGCGAACCACAGGCCCTCGGCGAGCGCGCGCACGGCGGCGGGCTCGGCGGCGTCGGGCAGCACCACGTGCAGGGGCTCGTCGGCGGGCACGGCACGCAGGGCGGCGGCACCGGCGGCACGCCAGCCGGCCTCGTCACCCGCGCCGATGCCGGCGATCAGCAGCTTGGCGGGCGTGCGCAGCGGGCGCGGGAAGACCTGGACGGCACCCGCGCGGCCCGGCTCATCGGCCGTCCGCAGCAGCTCAGCGGTCTCGTCGTCACCCCCCGCGAGAACTTCCACCGGCGCGGCGGAGGAACCCGTCGGCGCGGCGGAGGAACCCGCGAGCGCGCTGGCGGAGCCGGCCACGAGGACGTGCGTCCCGGGCTCGGCAGTGGGGACGAGACGAATCGCGAACACTGGAGGATGACCTTTCCCG
>NZ_JAUQWH010000300.1 GCF_030757795.1 Actinoplanes oryzae | reverse complement strand
CGCGCAACGATCACACGAGTACCACCAGGTGCTGCACGACTTCGCGGAGCAGGTCGAACGCCTGCTGACCGTCCTTTTGCTGCTGCTGCTCGGCGGCGCCGTGGTGAGCGGCGTCCTGGCCCCGCTGACGTGGCCGGCCGCGTTGATCGGCTTGGCACTTGTCCTGATGATCCGTCCGGTGTCAGGATTCCTGTCGCTTCGCGGCGCCCCGGGCCGCACCAGCGAGCACTGGGTCATCGCGACGTTCGGCATCCGGGGCATCGGGTCGTTCTACTACCTGGCGTACGCCATGGGGCATGCCACGTTCCCGAACGTGGATGTCGTATGGGCGACAGTGGCGTTTGTCGTCTTGGTGAGCGTGGTGTTGCACGGCGTTGCGGTCACGCCCGTGATGCGGCTTCTGGACCGAAACAACGACCGGTCGCGTACCCCGGAAGAGCGACACGCTCAGTAATCGACATTACCCTCTGTAATTGCTTGTCCGTGGAACCGTAGTTTATTTAGGACATTGAACCCTCGGGTAGTGGCAGAGCGTATTCATAGCTGTAAAGTGATCCCCACCTTCCCCCAGCCGGAATTCCACGATGGACGACTGACGCGATGGACGATGAAAGGTGTGGCCGATGCGGATACGGGGCTTTGCGCCGGGGACACCCTGCTGGGTCGAGCTGGCGAGTGCGGATCCCGCGCGGGCGGCGGAGTTCTACGCCCGGCTCTTCGGCTGGGAGCCGGCCGGCGACCGCTTCAAGCTCAACGGCCGCGCGGTGGCCGGGCTCACCCGGGCCGGCGCGGACCGCCCGGCGGGCTGGCTGACCTACCTGACCGAGCACAACCTCGAGGCGTCGATCATCCGCGTCACCGAGGCCGGCGGCCGCGTGTGCACCGAGCCCGCCGAGGGCCGCGGCGGCCGGGCCGCACTGATCGCCGACCCGGCCGGCGCCGTCCTCGGCATCTGGGAGCCGCGCGACTTCACCGGCGCCCAGGTGGGCGGCGAGCCGGGCACCATGACCTTCCCCGAGCTGCTCACCGGCGACGCCGTGGCCGCGGCCAACTTCTACGGCCAGGCCTTCGGCTGGCTGCTCCGCGACGAGTACGGCAGCGACGGCACCCGCGGCGAGTGGATCACCACCGCCCACGACGCCATGGCCGGGCTCGCCCCGAGCCGCGGCGGCAGCTGGTGGCGGGCCGCCTTCCAGGTCGCCGACTGCACCGAGACCCTCGAGGACTGCCGGGCCTACGGCGGCACGGTCGTCACCGGCGTCTCCGAGACCGGCTTCGGCACCTACGCGGAGCTGCTCGACCCGTGGGGCGCGCCCTTCTCCATCGCGGCGCCGGCGCAGATCCCGATCGAGTTGACCATGCAGATCTCCCCGACGGCAGGCATGGAGCTGACCTTCGGCGGGTAGTGATACACCCGTTCGAAAGAATGCTTCGCTTGTGACGGGAGACGCCATGGCCACCGGTCAGGACACAGATAACAGCTCCAACACGATCAAGGACCCGTCGGACTGGACGACCGGCGGGGAGCCGGCCACCGGCGCTCAGCAGTCCTACCTGCACACGCTCGCGTCCGAGGCGGGCGAGGACGTGCCGGAGGAGCCGACCAAGGCCGAGGCCTCCCAGCTGATCGACGAGCTGCAGGAGAAGACCGGGCGCGGTCAGTAGGGTTCGTTCGGGAAGAAGCCGGCTCCGGCCGGCTTTTTTCCTGCCCTCAGCATCACCCGAAGCTTTCCTGCCCTCCGCATCACCCGAAGCCGGGGAGCCTCACCGCGCCGTCAGCATCTCCATGCCGAAGGACTGCGGCTCACCCGTCAGCGTCGCCTTGGTGGCCGCACTCGCGGGGTCCGCGATGATCTCGGTCTTGCCCGCCTCGAAACCGTCCAGAGCGATGCGGGCGATGTCGGCCGGAGCGCTCATGAGGCTGAGCAACGCGTCACCGCCGTCCATCCGGGCCGCGAAGGACGTCATCGCCTCGGTAGCCGTCGGCCCCAGCACCACCCCGCTGACCTGAGTGCCCTGCCCGGCGAGCTCCAGCCGGACGGCGTTGGTCAGCCCCCACTGCGCCGCCTTGGCCGCCGAGTAGGCGAGGTTACCGGCGAACGGCGCCCACCCCACCGCGGACAGCAGATTCAGAATGCCACCGCCGCCATGGGCGGCAAGGATCGGGGCGAACGCCCGAATCACGGTCAGCGTGCCCCAGAGGTGGGTGTCGAAGGTCCGCCGGATCTGGTCGAGGTCCCCGTACGCGAGCGGGGCGCCGAAGGACACGCCGGCGTTGTTGACGACCAGGTCGACGTCGGCGGCGACGGCTGCGGCCGCCGCGACGGAGGCGGGATCGGTGATGTCGAGCTCAAGAGTTCGCACACCGTCCAGGGTGATCAGCTCGGGCCGGCGCGCGGTCGCGTACACGTTCGCGCCCCGCCGTAGCAGGTCCTCGGCCAGCTCCCGGCCGAGGCCGCTGCCGGCGCCGGTGATGAGGGCAGTTGCCCCATGCAGTCGCATCGTTGTCTCCTTCTGCTCACCAGCACTGTATGGACCGAGCGATGCAACAGTCGATGCCGAGAAGACTCAGGAAATGTGCTGATTGCCTCGATCCGATCGTCGCCGGCCGCGCCGCGTCAACCATGGTTGACATCCGGCTCCTGTCAACCTATGTTGACAGCATGACCGAAGCGACCGATCTCGCCGCGGCGGCGGGCAGCACCGATCCCCGGATCGGCCTGCGCGCGGTCGTGGCACTCCGCCGCCTCCTCGAGGGCCTGGAGCAGCTCCAGGTGGCGAACGCCCGGCGCAACGGCTGGTCCTGGCAGGAGATAGCGGACGCCCTCGAGGTGACGCGCCAGGGCGTCCACAAGAAGCATGCGAAGACCGTGCCGGCACAGGACCCCCGGGAGGGCTGAGAGATGTTCGAGCGATTCACCCATGCGGCGCGCGAGGCGGTCGTCCACGCGCAGGTCGAGGCCAGGGAGCTGGGCCAGTCCCCGGTCGGGACCGAGCACGTGCTGCTCGCCCTGCTCGCCGTCCCCGCGATCGCGGAGGCTCCCGCGCTGCGCGACCAGGGAGTCACCACCGTCCTCGTCCGATCCGAGGTCATCCGCCGGGTGGCCGCCGCCTCCCCCGCGACGACGGAGGATGTCGAGACCGCCGACCGGGAGGCGCTGCGGGCCATCGGCATCGACCTGGACGCCGTGCGCCGCGCCATCGAGGAGAACTTCGGGCCGGGCGCGCTGCGGCTGCCCCACCCGGCGCCGCCCGGGCGCAAGGGGCCGATGCGGGCGTTCTTCTCCTCGGGGCACGTGCCCTTCTCGAAGCGGAACAAGAAGGTGCTGGAGCTGTCGCTGCGCGAGGCGATCCGGCTCAAGCACAACTACATCGCGCCGGAGCACATCATGCTGGGCATCCTGCGCGAGGGGCAGGGGCTGGCGGCGCGGATCCTGGCCGATCAGGGCGTGGATTTCGAGCTGCTGCGGGCGGACCTGACGCGGTCGCTCGGGTCCGCCGCGGCCTGACCCACCCCACGTCGCGGCGGCTTATTCCGGCGTCCGGGTGGGTATCGGGGGCGCCATGACGTATCGGGTCGAGTACAACGGCGAGGAGCTCGAGGTCGCCACCCTCGATGCCGCGCTGGACAACGCGAAGCACGCCATCGCCTCCGACGCCGGGACCATCGAGGGCTGGACGGTCGAGCACGACGAGACGATCAACGACTGGTTCGTCCAGGGCGTGCTCGGCGGCAAGCAGGTCGGCCCGACGGCGGTGGTGACCGGGCCCGAGCCCATCGTGCCCGCGCAGACGCTGACCCGGCACGCGCCGGACCGCGCCGAGACCGAGGTGCGCCGGATGGCCTGCACCGGCGCCACGCCCGCCGAGGCCCTCGAGATGGCGGCGGCCTGGCTCGCCGGCCGCCCGAACATCGTGGACGTCGACGACCTGGGCTGGCACCTGGTCCGGGGCGGCTACGAGATCACCCTCTACTACCGGAGCTGATCGGCCCAGTCGGCCAGGGCCGGCTCGCTGGTCAGCTCGTCGAGGCCGAAGATCGCCGCGCCCTGGAGGGGGCCGTCGTCGCCGTGCGCGGCGTCGACCACCTCCGGCGGGTGGGTGCGATGAAAGGCCATCAACCCGCCCAGGTACGCCTCCCGGAAGGCGACCGGGTCCGCCGCGCGCACCAGCGGGCCGATCCCGCCCAGCGTCACGGTGGCCGGGTCGTGGACGTTGACCAGGGCGCCGGTGCCTCCGCCCAGCGCCCGGGCCACGTGGGCCACGGCGTCCCGGTGCTCGCGTCCCGTGAGAATCCCGCGGGCGAAGGTCACCGGGTCCTCGGGCGCGGCGCGTCCCAGGTGGCGGGCGAGGGCCCGGCCGTCCACCTCCAGGTCCCAGCAGCCGCGGGCGCCACAGGGGCAGAGCAGGGCCCGATCCCCGTACGGCTGGTGGCCGAACTCACCGGCGGCGCCGAACGAGCCCGTCGCGGGCCGGCCGTCGACGATCACCGTGCCGCCGAGGCCCACGGCGACGATGAGGTGCAGGGCCGTCGGGGCGCCGAGCGCCGCGCCGGTGCGAGCCTCGGCCACCCCGGCGAGGGTCGCGTCGTTGCCCAGCAGCAGGGGCAGGCCGGCGGCGGCCGGGGCGAGGTCGACGTCACGCCAGCCGAGCGTGGCGGACTGGACCAGGCGGCCGGCGTACACCGTGCCGGAGACGGCGAGCGACACCGCG
>NZ_JAUQWH010000030.1 GCF_030757795.1 Actinoplanes oryzae | reverse complement strand
CTGCCGGTGTCCGGCACCATCAGGCTGGCGGACGTCTCGGCGGCTTCCAGGCACGGGCCGTGGCCCCGGTCGTACTGCATCTCGTCGAGGGTGCGGGCGAGCTCACCGGTGAACGCGGCGGTCTGGGCGACGTTGCCACGCAGCAGGGTGACGCTGACCTCGGCGGCGCCCGGGACGGTGCGCTTGGCCAGCTGGGCGATCTTGTCGAGCAGGGTGTCGAGGTCGACGTCGGCGAGCCGGATGCGGCCGAGCTCGGCGAACGCGTCGTGGGGATCCAGGGGACCGGGTTGCGTCATCGGGGTGCGTCCTTCACCAGGCGCAGGAACCACCCGGACGGGGCGGCGGCGTGCGCGGATCACTGCAGGACTCCACGAGCGGGGTCCGAGATCCGCGCCGCTTCTTGACGCCGGTCCGACGACGCCCGTCGAAGGCGCCGTGCCACAGGTGACCACCCTATCCTCAGGGGCCCTGCCCGGCGACGACCGCCTGGGCGATGCCGAGCAACGGTTCACCGGCGTCCGCGGCCCGCAACCGCAGCGCGGCGTAGGCGCTCTCGGCGGTGCCCGGCCGCTCGCTCAGCAGGACGCCGATGGCCTGCTGGATGATCGCCCGGACGGCGAACGCCTCCGTCAGGCCCGCGACGAGTTCCGCCCCGCCGGGATCCAGGGCGGGGAGGTCCGGCGCGGCCGGCGCGGCCTCGTCGTAGGTGGCCCAGACCGCGGCGGTCAGCGCCGCCATCGCCGCCGGGTCGTGGCCGTAGAGGTTGAGGGCGGCGATCGGCTCTCCGCGCCCCGCGAAGAGCGGGATCGACAACGACGTCTGCAGCCCCAGGCGGTAGGCGGTGTCGCGGAAGCCGGGCCAGCGCATCGTCACCGCGATGTCGGGCACCGGTGTCGGCCGGCCGGTGCCGATCGCGTCGAGGCAGGGCCCGGCCTGGTCGGCGTACTGTGCCTGGTCGACCGCGACGGCGATGGCGCTGCTGGCCGCGACCGTGGTGTGCGCGCCGTCGTGCCGGGCGGTCACCGACGCGTAGCTGACCGCCGCCACCCGCTGGGCGCTGAGCTGAGCGATCGTCACCAGCCGGTCCGGCACGCCGGAGTGATCGTCGGGCGTGCCCGCCAGGGTGGCGAGCGCGCCGGCCAGCCCGCCGCGGTGCAGCGGCGGAGTCGGCAGCTGCCGGCTCATCGGCGGGACGCCAGGAAGGCGTCCAGTCCGCTGACCTGGAAGACCCGGACGCCGAACCCGTGGAGGCCGCGAACGGTGAAATCGCAGCCGGCGCGCTCCGCCTCCCCCACGGCGGCGAGGATTGTCCTGACCGCGGCCGCGCCGAGGAAGCCGACCCGGCCGAGATCGCAGCACACCCGCCGGTTGCCGCGGACCGTCTGCGTCAGCGTCTTGTGCAGCAGCGGCTCGGTCTCCGCGTCGATGTCCCCGGCCACCTCGACGACGATCAGCGGCGGCGCGTCCGGGCGGGCGTCGCCCGGATGCTCCGAGCGACGGGTGAACTGCATGAGGACCACGCCGTCGGTGCTGGTCATCGTGGCGGTGACGGGCGGCGGTGCGCCTCGCACCGGAGCGAGGTCGCCACCGGCGGAGGCCGGCGAAGAATGCCGAGCGCTGGACATGGCACTCCTGTCAAGAGGGACAACAGTGGGAAGAGCCAGCGTCTTGACCCTGCCCCCAATATATAGCTCTGGCCCGTGCCGTCGATCACACGAGCGGGTTACGCCCGGCCTCTGCCTGGACGCGGCCGCCGCCGCGGCGACCGTGACGGTGCCGGACCCGGCCGAGGAGACGCGCTGGCCCCACCGGGCCAATCATGCCGGCGAGACCTGCCCGCCGGTCCAGAATGGCCTGAACGCTGAGACCTGCGCCGGCCGGGCAGATACGGGCGGCGATGGCGAGCCGGGCAGTCATCGAGCAGGCCGGGGGCATCGTCACGGGCGATCGCCGTCCTTCTGACCGCACCTCGACCGCGACAGCCCCTGATCGGACCGCCCGGGAGGCAGCGATGACCACCGTTTCCGCGGAGCGGCTGGCCGCGATCTTCGTCGAGTTCGCCGACACCCTCGTCGACGACTTCGACCCGATCGAGTTTCTGCACATGCTCACCGACCGGGCCGCGGGCCTGGTCGGTGCGGCCGCCGCCGGGGTGGTCCTGGGCGATCGGCACGGCGGGCTCGAGTTCATGGCGGGCTCCGACGAGAACGTCAAGCTCGTCGAGCTGTTCCAGCTGCAGACCCGGCAGGGTCCCTGCTGGGAGGCGGTCCGGACCGGGCGGGCGGTGATCAATGTGGATCTGCGCGCGGCGGCCACGCGGTGGCCGCGCTTCGCGCCGCGGGCGGTCGCGGCCGGGTTCCAGTCGGTGCACGCGTTCCCGCTGCGGCTGCGCAGCCAGGTGATCGGCGCGATGACCGTCTTCGGCGACACCAAGGGCGGCGACTTCACCGGCGCGGACGTCCCGGTCGTGCAGGCGCTTGCGGACGTCGCCACGATCGGGTTGCTGCAGGAGCGCGCCATCCGCCGCGGGGAGATCCTGGCCGAGCAGCTGCAGGGCGCGCTGCACAGCCGCATCGTCATCGAGCAGGCCAAGGGGGCGATCGCACAGGCCGAGGGTACGAGCGTCGACGAGGCGTTCACGGTCATCCGCGGCTACGCCCGGCGGCACAACCGGAAGCTGACCGACGTGGCCCGGGCCGTGGTCACCGACCCCGTGCTGCGAGCCCAGGTCCGGCACTCCTGAAGCGCGGGTGACGGGCGTACCCGCGCCGCGCCCGCCCAAACCGGGCCGCCCATGACATCGGCGGTCGCCAATCTCTAAATCGCGCCATCTGCAGGCTCCAGCCGCCAGGCGGCCGTTTCCAAGCGGTCCCGGTACCGTCGGCACGTGGCCCCGGACCTCGGTCACTGATCAGCTGCCGTTCCGACAGTCCGAGGTCATCGCTGTGCTGCTGTCCCTCTCCCCGGCCCGCCGTCGCGGGCGCTCCGCCGTCCTGGGCGCGTGCCTGGTGCTGGCGGCCGGCGCCTGCACGAACGATCCCGATCCGCCGGGCTGGACCCCGGTCTGGAGCGACGACTTCGACGGCGCCGCCGGCACCGGCCTGGCGCGCTCCGACTGGAGCTACGCCACCGGCACGCAATATCCCGGCGGCGCGCCGCAGTGGGGCACCGGCCAGATCGAGCGATCGACCGACTCGACGGCCAACGTACGCCACGACGGCGCCGGCCACCTCGAGATCCTGCCGCTGCGCGACGCGGCCGGCGCCTGGACGTCCGGCCGCGTGGAGAGCCGGCGCGACGACTTCGCCGCGGCGCCCGGCGGCAAGGTACGCATCGAGGCGGTCCTGCGCCAGCCGCAGGTCACCGGGCCCCAGGCGGCCGGATACTGGGCGGCGTTCTGGGCCCTGGGCGCCCCGGCGCGCCCGGTGGCCTCGACGAACTGGCCGCACGCCGGCGAGTGGGACGTCATGGAGGTCGTCAACGGACGCGACTCGGTGTGGCAGACGCTGCACTGCGGGGAACCGGTCGGCGGGCCCTGCGGCGAGCCGACCGGCATCAGCAGTGGCGAGCAGCCGTGCCCGGGCTGTCGCACCGGCTTCCACACGTACGCCATCGAGCTCGACCGCAGCGTGCAGCCCGAGCAGTTGCGCTGGTACGTCGACGACAAGAACACGTACACCGTCACCGCCGACAAGGTGGACGCCACCACCTGGGAACGGGCCAACCACCACGGGTTCTTCGTGATCCTCAACGTGGCCATCGGCGGCAGCTTCCCGGCGTCGTTCGGCGGCGGCGCCACCCCCGCGACCCAACCCGGTGTGCCCATGGTGGTGGACCGCGTCGCCGTGTCGAAGAGCGAGGACGGATGAGCACAGACCCGGGCCGCATCGAGCCCGTCAGCGAGCTGTCGTGGCAGCCCATCCAGCGGTCGACCAGGTTCGCGGTCACCGTCGCCCTAGGCGTGACGCTGTTCTACATGATCTTCCTGCTGAACCCGGCGTACCGGGGCAATGTCTGGATCTGGGGCCTGGTCCTGTTCGCCGAGGGCATCACCATCTTCAACGCGCTCGCGATGTGGTGGACCGTGCTGACCAACACGCCCCGGCCCGACCCGCCGGAGGTCTTCGCGTGGCGCCGCCGGCTGACCACCGGCGCCCTGGCCCCCTCGATCGACGTGTTCATCACCGTCTACGGCGAGCCGCTCGAGATCGTCCTGGTGACCGTGCGCGCCGCCCGGGACATGCGGGTGAAGCACAAGACGTGGGTGCTCGACGACGGCAACAGCGACGCCCTGCGCGACGCCTGCCTGCGGGAGCAGGTCGGCTACCTGCGGCGCACCGAGCACGTGTACGCCAAGGCCGGCAACATCAACGCCGCGCTGCGCCGTACGGACGGGGAGTTCGTGGTCATCCTGGACGCGGACCACGTACCGAGTCCGGACTTCCTGCTCCGCGCCCTGCCGCACATGCAGGACGAGAAGGTCGCCTTCGTCCAGACCCCGCAGGCCTTCCCGAGCGCGCGCGGCCTGGTGGCCGAGGGGGCGTCGGAGTCGCAACGCATCTTCTACGAGCTCGTCCTGCCCGGCCGCAACCACTTCAACGCGGTCTTCTGCGTCGGCACCAACGTCATCTTCCGTCGCTCGGCGCTGCGCGAGATCGTCGGCATGCACACCGCCAGCAACTCCGAGGACATCTGGACGTCCATCGAGCTGCACCGCCGCGGCTGGCGCTCGTTCTTCGTCCCCGAGGTGCTGGCGCGCGGGCTGGCCCCGGACAGTTTGCTGCCCTACTTCAAACAGCAGTTCCGATGGGCGTACGGAGCCTTCGAGGTCCTGTTCCGCGGCGGCCTGCTGCGCCGCAGTGCCCTCACCGTCGACCAGCGCTTCCAGTACATGCTGGCCGGCGTCAACTACCTGCTGTCCCTGGCCGCCCTGATCCTGATGTGCCTGCCCGCGGTGTACCTGCTCTTCGGCCTGAGCCCGATCCGCGCCGACCTGAGCACGTGGATCGTGCACTACGCCCCGTTCTACCTGCTCATCATGGTCGTGACGGTGCTGCAGCTGGGCGGCTTCAAGGTCTCCGCGATCGTCACCAGCATCGGCGCCGCCCCGGTGCACGTGAAGGCGCTGGTGATGGCGCTGTTCAAACGCCACGTCAAGTGGACGGTCACCAACGCCGGCCCCTCCGGGCTGCCCGGCGTCGAACTGGTCCTGCCGCACGTGGCCCTGTTCCTGCTCAACGCCCTGGCCATCGCGGTCGGCATCAGCACCCTGCCCCTGCTCGGCACCGACGTGGGCGCGGTGTGGCTCTCCATCGCCTGGGCCTCGATCTACGTCCTGGTGCTGGGCCGCGTCATCGCCGAGGCGGTGATCGCCCCGCAGGTCATCAAGGAGCGCCTGGAGCGCCGCAAGGCCGGCGCCCTGCTGTCGCGGGCCCTCCCCTGGCCGGCCCGCTGGGAACAGACCGACGAACTGGTCAGCTCCGCCATGGCCGACGTCGCCGGCCCGCCCGCCCCCACCCCCAAGCGCTGAGGAAGCACCATGGCCGGACCCACAGTCACCGACTCCGCATCCACCCCGGACACCGCACCGCCGCCGCCCCCGCCACCCCGGCGCCGCGGCACGATGCGCAAATGGCGAGCCCGCCTGATCGTCCTGCTCATGCTGGCCGCCGCGGTCGTCGTGTTCATCCGGCTCACCGCCGACCGCCGCACCGACGCGGCCCTCATCGACCTCGGCACGGTCACCCTCACCGCCCAGCCGATCCCGGTCGAGACCCCCCGCCCCGGCCAGATCACCCAGGTCTCGGTCAAGCCCGAGCAGCAGGTCAAGGCGGGCGCCACCCTCGGCACCCTCGAAGTCACCACCACCGACTCCGACGGCGAACCGGTCCTGCGCAAACTCACCCTCGTCGCCCCGCGCGCCGGCATCGTGGTCGACGAGCCGGCCACCATGGGCAGCACCCTGCAGCCGGGCCAGCCCTTCGTCCAGCTCTACGACCCGGCGGAACTCCTCTTCGTCACCGACATCCCGGTCGAGGATCTGCCCGAGATCAGCCCCGGCATGGAGGCCACCCTCGAAGCCAAGAACCTCGACCGTACGATCAAAGCCGCCGTCGAACGCGTGGTCCCCCGCGTCGCCGGCGCCGCCGAATCCGGCGCCCAGGCCGGCTACCTGCGCATGATGCTCCGCCCCACCACCCCCGCCGAAGTCAGCGGCCTGGTCCCCGGCATGCGCTTCACCGGCTCGGTCGACACCCGCACCGGCCCGCCCCACCCCCGCCTCGTCGCCCTGCCCCCGACCTGACCGGCGCAGAAAGGCCGCCCCCGGTACGGATGAGGACGGCGCCGCCACCTTCTGTTCACCCGGGCTCCCTATGGTGTGGCGCAGAGCCGCGTCCACTGTGAGGAGTTGCGGTGCCCCACCACGCCCACACCCGGCCACCCGCACCGGCCGTACGCGCCGCAGCCGCACCCGCCCGGTCCGCGCAGCCGGGCCCGCACGCGCTCCTGCACCTGCAGCGTCAGGTGGGCAACGACGCGGTCTCGCAGCTCGTCTCCCGGGCCCGCGCGCAGGTGGATCCGTCCTTCGCCGACGAGCTCGCGGCCGATCCCGACTTCGCCGCGCTCGTCCAGGCGATCCTGCCCATGCTGGACGAGCAGGGCGCCGCCCCGCAGCCCCCGCCACCGGCCGTTCAGGACCAGGGCCAGGACACCACTGTTGCTGCGGCGCCTTCGGTGACGGCCTCGTCGGAGACCGCGTCCGAGCAGACGGTGGCGGAGGAAGATCCGACGGAGCGGATGCCGGGCGCCTGGCGGCAGGCGTTCAACCGCGACGGCGACAAGTGGAAGGAGCGCGGCGCGGCAGCCGGGTCCACGGCCGTCGGACTGCAGATCGGCGCCGCCTACACCCCGCTCAAGGCCGTCCCTCTCGGCGGCACCGCCACCATTGTCAACGCCTCCACGGCGTTCGGTGACTTCATGAGCGAGCAGCAGAAGCCCGTACCGCCGCTCAGCAAGCCGGCCCCCGACCCGGAGGCCGCCGCGCCCGCACCCAAGGTCGACAACCGCAACATGCCCAAGTACGTCGGCAGCGGCACCGTTCTCGCGGGCGCGGTGACCAACGGCATCGGCTTCCTGGCCAACAACACCATTCCCGCTCGCCAGGCCGGCCTCGCCGTGCAGGGCGTGGGTCAGCTGATCAAGGCCCCCGGCGAGGCGTTCAGCTTCAACAAGGCGCCTCAGATGTTCACGCGCGAGGGCCTGTCGCTCGCCGACTGGCCGAAGGCGGCCGGCGCGATCGGCGCCGGGGCGGGCGCGTTCACCCAGGCCGTCGGCCTCGGCAAGCAGCAGCAGTTGCGGGCTCAGGGCCTGTCCGGCCCGGCCGCCGTACCCCCGGAACTGGTCGCCGCCGCGGCCCTCAACGGCCTGGCGCCCGCCGGTGACGCCGCCAACGAGGTCCGCAAGGCCTTCGACACCGGCCGCATCAACCCGGGCAAGTTCGCCGGTGGCGTGGTCGGTGCCACCGGCGCCGGGCTCACCGCCAAGGGCATCCAGGCCGCCGACCCGGGCTGGCTCACCGCCGGGCTCGCCGTCACGTTCCTCAGCATGGCGCTCAAGGCCTGGGGCGAGGGCACCAAGATCGAGAACACCAGCTGGGGCGACCTGAGCCGGCTGCCGCTGGGCCTGGGCACGTACTTCAAGCGGATCCAGGACAAGAAGGAGCAGCCCGCCGAGGCTCCCACCGGCCTCCCGCCCGCCGAGGAGCACGAGCTCCGGACCGTGCGGTCAGCCACCTGAGCCGGGCGCGCCCGACCCGCCCCTGGCCTCGGCGCATGCCCGCAGGGCTGGTCATCGGGACGGCAGCGACTCGCTCAGCCAGCCTCGCTTCGCCGCCAGGACGGCGATCTGGAAGCGGGTCCGGGCGCCGAGCAGCGAGCCGGCGTCGGTGATGTGCTGCTGCACCGTACGGCGGCTCAGGTTGAGGATGCGGGCGATGGTCTCGTCCTTCATGCCGGTCGCCATCATGCGCAGGATTTCCCTGGTACGCACGTCTCGTCCCGACGTCGGCAGGTCGTGCCGCCTCGTCAGCGACACCGGCTCGGCGCGCTCCCACACGCTCTCGAACAACGCGACGAGCGCCGTCACCAGCGCGGGCGAGTGCACCACCAGGGAACCCGAGGACGGCTGGTCGCCCCAGATCGGCAGCAGGGCGGCCGACCGGTCGAAGATGGCCAGCTTCACCGGGATCTGTGAGGTCAGGCGCATCTCGCCGCCCTGGCCCGTGCCGCGCCGAGCCGTCATGAGGGACACCGCGTCGGTCAGGCCGTCCGTCTCGTACACCGAGCGCATGCGCACACCCGGCGCCACGTCCACCGCCTTGTCGGCCGCCGAGGCGCTTGTCACGTACGGCGGCTTCGCCAGGTGGAGCACTTCGGACGAGCTTCCCATCAGCAGCTGGTGATAGCGGGCCGGCACCGCATCGTCGCTGCTGAGCACCTCCACCACGTCGGCGGCGCGCGGCTCGGACACCGCCTCGTGCGCCTCGGAGAGCCGTTCCACGAGATCCTCGACCCGGGCCAGTTCCGCGCGCCGGCGGGCCAGCAGGGCACCGAGCGACGGCCGTGGCGGCGCGGCCACCCAGCGCGGTGCCGCACCGCCGATCCGCGACGCCAGGGCCGAGTCGGCGAGGTGCCGCAGCGCGCGCTCCGCCTCCGACGGGGACACCCCGGCCGCGTACGCCACCTCGTCGCGATCCGCCGACCGCACGGCCACCAGGTGCTCCAGCACGCGGCCGGCCAGCGGATCGAGCCCGGTTGCCGACCAGGGTATTTCCGTTTCGCTCATGCGTTCCTACGTCCCTCCGACCCGAGCATGCCGGGGGCGCCGGTCGCTGCGATGAATCGGCGATTACGGATCTGTAAGAAGCTTTCCGCGGCCGGATGCTCACTTGCGCAAGTGCACAAGGTCGTCCTTGTGGCGGCGATCGGCACCGGGGTGAGGTGGGCGTACCGGTGTCCACAACCTCGCAGGAGCGACAAGTGCGCAGACCCAAGGCACTACCCACGATCGCCGTCCTGGCGGCGGCCGCCCTCCTCGGCACCACCGCCCCGCCCGCGAACGCGGCGACCCCGGCGGAGGGCTCCGTCCCGGCCACGGTGGCGCCGCCCACGGACACTCCGGCCCTCGTCGAGGATGTCGCC
Organism: Actinoplanes oryzae; assembly: GCF_030757795.1. Lineage (GTDB taxonomy): Bacteria > Actinomycetota > Actinomycetes > Mycobacteriales > Micromonosporaceae > Actinoplanes. Next base: position 56,101 of record NZ_JAUQWH010000030.1, on the reverse strand, counting down.
GATCCGGTCGACGCCACGGTCGCGCCGGACAAGGCCGCCAAGGCTCACCTCGCGGGCCACCAGGACCGCTACAAGATCGGCGATCCGGCCGGCACGCTCACCACGGCGAGCGTCGAGACGCAGGGCGAGCGGGAGACCGTACGCCTGAACCAGAAGTACAAGGGGCTGCCCGTCTTCGGCGCCCAGTACGTGGTGCGTACGGAGAAGGCGGCCGGCAAGCGCACGGTGACCGGAACGTCGGGCACCTACTTCACCAACCTGGACGTCGACACCACCGTCACCACGATCCCCTCGGCGGTCGCCGTCTCCCGCGCGGTCGAGGAGGTACGCAAGAGCCTGCACCCGAGCGCGGCGGTCGTCGCCGCCAAGCCCGAACTCGCCGGCACCGACCAGGGTCTGCTGGTCATGCCGACCGGCACCGGCGTGCTCGCGCGCCGCGTCCTCGTCAAGGGCAAGGACTCCGTCTCGGGCCGGCCGGTGCTGCGCGACGTCTACGTGGGCGCGACCACCGGGGTGCCGCTGCTGAGCGTCAGCCGGATCAAGTCCTTCGTCTCCGCCCAGCAGGCCGTCGCCGGCACGCCGCAGACCGGGTCGGCGCCGCGCTCGCGGGGCACCGGCACGACGACGGTCACCGGCCGGGGCACCACCCTGCACGGGGCCACCGTGTCGCTGCCGCTCGTCCAGTCCGACTCCGGCTCCTACCTGCTGCAGGACCAGACCCGGAAGACGCCGATCACCACTTGGGACGCCCGGGGCCGGGACTACTACGACCTGATGGACGGCGCGTGGCCGGAGGGCCTGGCGCCGTTCGCGTCGCCGTCGGCCACGCTCGGCGCCGACCTGACCGACGCCGGTGCGGTCGACGCCGCCTGGGACGCCGCGCAGGTGTACGACTGGTACAAGACGAAGCTCGGGCGCGACAGCCTGGACGACGCCGGCATGCCGATCGACTCGGTCGTGGGCATCACGTACGGCGGGAACCCGTGGGTGAACGCGTACTGGGACGGCACCCGCATGGTGTACGGCAGCGGCGACGAGGAGTACCTGCCGCTGTCCGCCGACCCGGACGTCGTGGGCCACGAGATGACGCACGGCGTGGTCGAGCACACCGCCAGCCTCGTCTACGCCGGACAGCCGGGCGCGCTCAACGAGGCGATCGCCGACTACTTCGGCAACGCCATCGACGTCGACGCGTCGGGCACCCCGATGACGGACCCGCAGGCGAGCCTGCTCGGCGGCGACCTCTGCCGTACGCTGGCCGCCTCCGACTGCGCGCTGCGCGACCTCGACGACGGCGCGACCACGGCGGACTTCCAGCACCTCATCGACACGCCGTCGATGGACGACGGCGGCGTGCACCTCAACTCGACGATCGTGTCCGGCGCCCTGTGGGACCTGCGCCAGAAGCTCGGCAAGACGGTCGCCGACAAGGTCGTCTACCGCGCCCTCACCGACTACCTGACGCCCATGTCCGACTTCGTCGACGCGCGCGAGGCGGTCCTCGCGGCCGCCAAGTCGTACGGGCTGAGCAAGGTGGCCCTCGGCGTGGTGCGCGCGGCGTTCGACTCGCGCGGCATCACCGCGCAGTGGAAGGCGACCCTGTACGGCAAGAACACCAAGGTCCTGATCGACAGGCTCAACACCGGCATGTACGCCGACATGAAGGCCAGCGTGGCGGGCGGCTGGTTCGCCGTGCCCCGCTCGGACGCGAACCGCACCGAGCCGACGTCGATCTGGGTGGGCCGCACCAACGGCAAGGGCGAGCCGCTCCGGATCTCCCCGGACGACGGGAGCGTCAACAGCTTCCCGCACACCGACGGCAAGCGGGTCGTGTGGCTGTCGATCGCGGTGGACCCCGAGTCACCGACGTACGAGACCAACCGCATCCTGTCGGCGCCGATCGGCGGCGGCACGATCAAGGAGCTCTACACCTCCCCGTACCGCATCGACGGCCTCGGCTTCGACGGCACCGTCGTCGCGTGGAGCCAGTACGACCCGGAGCAGGGCTACCTCGACGTCGTCCGCTACCTGCGCGGCAACGCCAAGACCGTGCACACCCTCGCCCACCCGGACTGGTTCGGCAGCGCCACGGCACCGAGCGTCAGCAACGGCAGAATCTCCTACGTACGCTACGAAATCTTCGACCAGCCCGACGCCAACGGCTACTACTGGTCGCTGGGCGCCGAGGTCCACGACGTCAGCACCGGCCGCACCACGTACGCCGGCGGCGACGTCGGATCCGAACGCGTGAGCTACCCGGACCTGTCCGGCACCGCCGTCGCCTGGATGACCGACCGCGACTACGGCACGATCGTCGACGGCCAGTGGAGCCAGGGCGCCTACCACGACTCCATCCGCCTCTTCGACTTCGCCACCCGCACCCCCCGCCTCCTCTTCGAGGAGAACTCTCCGCAGGCGATCCGAGCCGACACGGTCGCCCTCTCCGACACGGTCCTCACCGTCACGGAGGAGGCGCCGGTGGAGGCCTGGCTCGAGACCGGCGGCTACCCGGACAACTCCCTCAACCCGAAGCTGAAGCAGTACACCTTCCAGGGCACGTTCATCGGCCCGGCCTCCTGCAGCCCGGGCGCCCAGATGTACGCGACAGCCGCCGGAGGCCGCGAAGTGGTCTTCATGGACTCCTCGGCGTCCGGCTTCGGCCTGGCGTACGCAGCGGGTGCCAAGTCCTGCAAGTGAGATGAGCGGCGGCGCGCCGGGACCCGTCCCCCACGGTCCCGGCGCGCCGGCCGCCGCCAGTTAATGTCAGTGTCACACTAAGCTAAGCTCGCCGCATGACCACCAGAGAGCACGCGCACCTGCGCATCGCAGTCGACCTTGTTGTCCTGACGGTGCGCGAGGGCACCTTGCAGGCTCTCGTCATCACCCGGGGCAACGAGCCCTTCGCCGGGCAGCCCGCCCTGCCGGGTGGCTTCGTCCGCACCGATGAGGACATCACCGATGCCGCGGTCCGAGAGCTCGGTGAGGAGACAGGGCTCGACGGTGGCAGCCTCTTCCTCGAACAGTTCGCAGTGTTCGGGGAGCCGCACCGCGACCCTCGGGGCCGGGTGGTGAGCGTGGCCTACCTCGCGATCATGCCCGACCTGCCCCTGCCGACCGCCGGGTCGGACGCCAGCAACGCCGCCTGGAGTCCGGTCGACGCCGTCCGCGGCAGCCTGGCCTTCGACCACGACCGCATCCTCGACGAAGCCGTCGAGCGAGCGCGCCGGCGACTCGAACTGACCACGCTTGCCACGAGATTCTGCGCCGCCGAGTTCACCATCGGCGACCTGCGCACGGTCTACGAGATCGTGTGGGGCGAGGCCCTGGACCCGCGCAACTTCAGCCGCAAGGTCGTCAACACCGAGGGCTTTGTCGAGCCCACCGGCACGAAGCGGATGCCGCCGACCGGCCGGCCGGCGGCCCTCTACCGGGCCGGAGCGGCCACCACGCTCAATCCTCCGATCATGCGCACCGGAACCCCGTGACGGTGCGGGCGCCCGGGCGCCCGCACCGCCGTCGGATCGGGTCAGCGGCAGATCTTGAGGATGCCGTCCCAGTTGCTCCCGGCCGGGCACTCCGGCACGGCGACGGCAGGGGCGGACGCGACAGCGGCCACGCCCGGGATGAGAGCCGCAGCAGTGACCACGAGGATCACGGCTCGGCGCAGGTTCGTACGCATAGAGGTTCCTTCCCGGAATCGTCAGAGTTCGCGGCGGCGAGGGGACCCGGCGCTCACGTCTCCCGGCGCCCGGACGGACGCGGGGGCGAAGGCTGGCCGGCCTCCACGCAGCGCCCCGCGCGGCCGGTCCCCGGCATGCCGGCGGCTTCGCCGGACTGCCCAGTGGCGCGCTGACCATGGCCGGTCGTCCGCCTCGGCCTCGGCTCACGCCCCTTACTGTCAAACTCACATTAACTGCGGGCCGACGTTTATGTCAAGGAGACACAAACGGTGTTACGGTGAGGGCATGACCCTCCGCAGGCTCGACCTCGTTCTGACCATCGCCATGGCCCTCGTCGTCGGCGTGCTCGGCGCGTTCGACGTGGTGGACACGACTGTCACCGGAGGCGCCACACTGGCAACGCTGGGCTTGCTCGCCGTCAGCTCCCTGCACGGCCGTTCGACGCTGGCCACTCTGGACCGGTCGGTCGCCGAGCTCGGCCGCACCCTGAGCGCCAGGAGCGGGGCGGACCAGCTGCTCGGGCCGTCGACGTCCGGCATCGACCTCGACCTCGGCGCGGCCGACGACATCCGCATCCTGGGCGTCACTCTGGCCCGGACCGTACGGAACCACTACGCGATCCTGTGCCGGCGACTCGAGGAAGGAGCCACCGTACGGATCGCGTTGATCGCCTCTGCTCCGTCGACCATCGCCGAAGCGGCGCGGCGCAGCACCATGGCGGACAGCCCCGAGGTCTTCGAGCACCGGCTGCGACCGACCATGGATCTCCTGGACGATCTGGCCGTACGGGCAGCGTCAGGACCCGGCCGGCTGGAGGTGCGCCTGCTCGACTTCGTGCCGGCATTCGGCCTCGTCGCGCTCGACCCTGAGCAGCCACGCGGCCAGGTGCACATCGACGTCTACTCGCATCGAAGTGGCATCCCGGAACCGACTCTGCCCCTGCATGCCGACCGCGATGCCCGCTGGTTCCGGCACTTCATCACCGAGTTCGACCAGGTCTGGGCATGCGGACACCCGCACGCGCCGGGCTCAGCCGGTGACGTCGCCGCTCGCCGCGGCGAGCACCCGCACGGCTCGCGACGGCACCCCGCGGCGGCGACCGGCCCGCAACCGGCTCCGGACGGCGGCGACGGCAGTCCCCGCCTCGCACCAGGAGAGCTCGGCGCCGGAGGCCGCGGGCAACGCCAATCGGCCGGGGACACTGCCGTGCACCACCACAACGGCGCTCACGCGATGCCCCCGCAGCTGTAGGCGGCGCAACCGGCGAACCGCCCCCACCAACGGCGCCACAGTCTGCCCGATATAGACGCCCCCGCAATGGACTGCACCCGCCGGGGAGGTCGTGTACGAGCCGGGGGGCCAGGCCACTGCTTCGACGAGCACGACATGGGGCCCGGCACTGAACGCGTATGGCAGTGGCGGATGTCCGGTCAGCCGAACGCCTCGATACAGCCGGACGCCGGGCAGCCGGAGCAGGCCGCCGAGAAGGTCACCGGTGCGCCGGGCCACATCGGATGCCGTCATCCCGATCGGACGCAACGGGCGCAGTTCCGTATCCACGATCGCGGCCGGCCCGTCTCGGCGATCATCGATCATGATCAGCAGTCCCTCCGGCTTTCCGTAGCACCATCATCACGTGGCGCCAGTCAGTCATCGACGTCTACCGCTTCGCTTCCCTTCGGCTACCGGACACAGACCGGGTCGGCCGTTCGGCGCTGGCGGAAACGGTTCCCGGCTTCTACGGTCAGACGGCGGGTGGTCGACGCGGAGTGAGGGGCGGAGGTCCGCTACGTGATCTACGGTGTCCTTGGCGAGCTGGAGATACGCGATCCGCGCACCGGACTGCCGCTCGACCTGCCGCCCGGACGGCAGCTCAACATCCTGGCCGCCCTGCTGCTCCATCCCAACAAGCGCCTGCCGCAAGCCGAGCTCCTGCGGATGGGCTGGGGCACCACAGACGTCGCCGAGGCGCAGCTGCACAAGGCCGTATCGGGATTGCGAAAGCTGCTGCGCCCCCTGGGCCGGGACGGCGACCTCGTCACCCATGCCCGCTTCGGGTACGAGATGCGGGCCCGCGCCGACGACCTCGACCTGGTGGCCTTCGAGGAGCTGACTGCCGCCGTCGAGAAGTCGCGCAGCGGCGACGAGATCGAGCTGCTGAGCCGAGCGCTGCGGTTGTGGCGCGGGCCCCGGCCGGTGTCCAACGTGTCGGCGCCGATGCTCGAGCCACGGATCACCGCCCTCCAGCAACGCCGGAAGAGGACGGCGGTGCGGCTGTTCACGTTGCGGTTCGAGCGGGGCGAACTCGGCGAAGTCCTCGGCGATCTGCAAGCCGTCGCCGCCCAGTTCAGCCCCGACCATCAGTTGCAGAAACTGTTGATGATCGCGCTGCACCACGGCGGACATCGGGCGGAAGCCGTCGAGGCCTACGAACACTATGCGGCGGTCCTGGAGGCCAAGATCGGCGATGTCGATGCCGGCCTGCGCGCGCTGGCGTACGCGATCAGTGCCGGCCGCGACGACCTCGTCGCCAAGGCGTCCCCCTCGCACGAGCGAGGCGTCCGCACGATGCCCGCGGTGCCCAAGCAACTCCCCGCCGACCCGCCCGAGTTCGTGGGTCGCGAGCCGCTGGTGGCGGAGCTTTCCTGGTTGCTCGGCTCGGACACTCCGTACCAGGTCATGGTCGTGCCCGGTCCCGGCGGGATCGGGAAGACGGCGCTCGCCCTGCATGCGGCGCATCGCCGCCGGGCGGACTATCCCGATGGACAGCTGTGGGCCGAGCTGCGGGGCACGTCCGGGGATCCGGCCCCTCCGGCTGAGATCTTGGCACAGTTCCTCCGGTCGCTGGACGTCTCGGTGGTGCCCGACTCGTTGGCCGAGAGAGCCGCGCTGTATCGCAGTTTGCTTGCCGACCGGAAGATGCTGGTCGTGCTCGATGATGCGGCCGACGGCGCACAGCTCGTCCCGCTGATTCCGGCCGGGCCGGATTGCAAGGTGCTGGTGACCGCGCGTCGTCACCTGCCCGACGTGCCCGGCGCCCACCACGTCGGCACGCTGGAGCCCCTCCCCGATCCGGACGCCACCGCCCTGTTCGAGTCCGTGGTGGCCGCGTCGCGCATCGACCTGAGCGAGGAGCGTGCGGCCGTGGGCGAAGTGGTCCGGCTCTGCGGAGGCCTCCCCCTGGCCCTGCGGATCGCTGCCGCACTGCGTGTCCACGACGACCCCCACCCGACGTCCGAGCTGGCTCGGCGGCTGCGCGCTCAGGGGCCCTCGGCCTACACGTTCGGCGCCGACAGCCTCGCCCGCACCCTGGAGACCGGCCTGGCTCCACTCACGGCTTCGCACCGGCGGCTGTTCGTGGATCTGGGCCTGCTGCCGCTGCCGACCTTCGGTGCCTGGACGGCTGCCGCGCTCACGGACGACCCTCGACAGGGGCGAGCAGCACTGGCCGAGCTGGCCGCGGCGTCGCTGGTGGAGAGCGCACCGACGCCGGCGCCGCCCCGATTCCGGTTTCACGACCTGACCCGCGAGTACGCCCATCGCCGCGCTGTCGCCGAACACCCCGGGCAGGCGTACCAGGACGCCTTGCTGGGCCAGGTGTGCGCGGGTCTGCTCGGACTGCTCCGGCACGCGCACGCTCGGCAGTGCGGCGGCGACTTCGACGTCGTGCACAGCGACGTGCCGGTACTTCCGCTGCCGGCGGACGCGTACACCGAAGTCGACGCCGACCCGCGCGCGTGGTTCCGGGCGGAACGGCTCACCATCCGGGCGGCAGTGGACCTCGCCGCGCGGCTGGGACTCACCGCCCTGTGCTGGGATCTGGCCGTCTCGGCGCACGAGTTCTACACCATCTTCGGCCTGCACGACGACTGGTACGCCACGCACACCACCGCCCTGCGCGCATGCCGGACCGCTGACGACCGCCGGGGCGAAGGCATCGTGCTGGCCTGTCTCGGTCAGCCGGCTCTGGTCACCGGTGGCCGCCGGCCGGGCGTCTCCGGAATCACCGAACTGGTCCACGCGGTCGAGCTGTTGGAGGCCGAGAAGGAAGAGCACGGTCTGGCCATCGCCCGCCGCACTCTGGCCAACGCAGTCCGCCGGCGAGGCCGGTCCACCGAGGCACTCACGCTGTTCGACGCGGCATTGCCGGGCTACCAGGCCGCCGGGGACACCGCGGGCACGTGGCAGACCCTCCGCTTCATCGGCCAGGTTCACCTCGATCGGGGCGAGCACGTGCAGGCCGCCGACGCGCTGAGGAACGCCGAGATGGCAGCCTTGCAGCTGGACAATCCCCGATTCGTCGCGCAGACGAGGTACTGGCTGGGCTGTGCCGCTCTGGCTGTCGGCGACGCGACCGGAGCGCACCGGGCCTTCGCTGCTGTCCGGGAGGCTTTCGGCCCGGACGACGGCGTCGGATTCGCGTACGCTTCGCACGGCCTCGGCGACCTGGCCCGGCACCGCGGCGACCGGGGCCGGGCGCAAGAGCAGCTGCGTCTCGCGGCCGAGGTGGCTCACGAGCAGGCGGACGGACTGCTGGAGGGCCGGGTCCGGCTCTCCCTCGCGGAGCTGTGGAACGACGCGGGCGACGCGGAGGAACAGGTCGCGGAGCTGGAGCGGGCAGCGCGGTGCTTCGCCGGTGTCGACGCCGCCTACCTGGAGATTCAGGCCCGAGCCCGGCTGGCCACGGCATTGACGTCGCAGGGATCCGGCGCGGCTGCCGATGCCGTCTGGGACCGCGTGGAGCAGCTGTACGACTCCGGTGACGTTCCCATGGCCGACCGTACCCTGCGGCGCCCGTGACGGACCGGGGGTTCTAGCTCGCCGGCACGCCGCTCCGTCCCCACCAGCTCCGGCCCTCGGCCGCGACTCCCTCCAGCACGAACATCGTGGTGCGCAGTCCGGTGGCGTCCTTGGCGCCACGATCGAGCACCCGCGGGTCCTCGTCCACATCGGCCCGGCCCGCCTCGGTGATCGCGATCTCGATGGCCGCCCCGTTGACGAGAAAGAGCCGGAACGCCTTGGCGTCTTCCTTCTCCGGACGCACCTGGACCGCTGCCACTGCGTCGTAGCGGTAGTTGGTGCGCTCCCAGTGCCGGGCCCTGGCACCGAGAAAATCCAGCTCGACGGTGATCTGACGGACCCCGTCCGCGGTCAGCAGAAAGACCAGCACGCGGTATCGTGAGTACCGCCACGGCCCGTTCTTCACCCGGGCCCGTCTGCTGCGGTCAGCCCTGGCCTCCATCGAGGCGTAAGCCCGGATGTCGCTCCATTTCAACTGGTAAGCGTCCAGGGCCTGCTGCACCAGGATGCGCCGGTCGTACTCGAGCCACCGGCCCATCTCCATGTCGTCCGGCCGGTCGGACAGGCGCCGCTGCCAGCGCTGGAACTCGAACCAGTAGGACGTCTCCCGGTGCTGCCGAGCGGCTTCCTCGGCGGCGAAGCGCTTGTTCTCCGCCCTGATCCGCACCCCCAACATGGCGGCCGTGCCGCCGGCAACCAGCAGAATCAGAACGGCCAGGGCAGCCTGCAGCAGGTCCTCACGTGCCGCCGCTTGCGCCGCCCACAGCACGCTCAGCACCGCGACCACGCCACCGGTCCGGGTGGCGGCTCTGACCAGCACGGGCACCGGCCGCACCCGACGTCCGGCAAGCCTGTCCGTCCCCCACTCCCGCCGCAGCTCGCGCATCTGGAATCTGATGAGCCACTTGACGTCGTCGGCGCCGACCGACTGCTCGCGGTAGATCTCCCGGACCTCGTCGCGCAGCTGGATCATGGGCACCTGAACGCTCCTCAGCCAGTCCGCCCTCTCCGCCCCCTTCGGTGCGAGCCGGTCGGCATAACGCAGGTACAAGCGGTCCACCTGGTACGCGAAGCCACCGGGCGGGGCAGCAACGCTGGGGAACTGACGTATCCGTCGCCGCCGCGCCACTTCCCACAGCTAAGCGCGCCGCCGCCACTCAGCCCCGTTCACCACGGCCATGCCGGCCGCGAAGCAAGCCGCGACGAGGGCAACCAGTGCCGAGGAGTCGTCGCGCTGCAGTGCCAGCCGGCCGAGCACTCCGGCAGCGACCAGGGCGAGGGCGGTCAGAGCGAGCGCCGAGCCCGCAGCGGAGACCTCGGCCGGACGAACCGGTCGCGTCCGAGGGGGTGCCGGGTCCGGCTCGAAGAACTTCCACACCCGCTCACCGCGACGCCCGTCCAGCCGGTGGTCCCTCGCCTGGTCGACTTCGCCTTGCCACACGGCGTCCTTCACCGAACCGTGCAGCACACGTTCCAGGTGGCGCAGAACCTCGGCACGGATCAGCGGGTCCAACGCCTCGATGTCCTGGAGCACCTCCTCGATCGAGGCCGCGGACACGGTGCGTTGATCGCTGAGAACGATCAAGCGGCCGATCACCTCGATACCCACCGACCACCGATTCCGGGGCAGGGCGCCGATCTGCTCCAGGGCCGCCGCGTGCACTTCCCGCTCCTCCGGGGTGAGCTCCGACAATGTGCGCTGACTGAAGAAGGCGAGCAACCAGTAGAACCGCACCCGAGTCGAGTAACGCAGGTACAGGACAACCTCCGCCATGACGGCGCGTGCGGTCGTCGCCTGCCCCGAGGCCAGGCAGCGCCGTGCGTAACGGAACTTGTCCGTCGGTGAGGCGCCGCGCGGCACCTGGTAGTAGTTGTTTCCGACACCGCCATGGATGACGCCCGCCACGACCTGATGTGCGCCGCCCTGCACCGTAACGGATGTGGTGCCTGCATCCGTGTTCACAGCCGCCCCCGGCCCGAGCGCTTCACATCGCCGAGGCTCACGCCTTGCACACCGCCGTGCACAACTCCCGCCACCACGCCGTGGCTGCCGCCGCTCGTCTCGACATGGATCGCCGGATCCCGCGCCGGAACCGGTGGATCGTCCTCCGCACGCGCTGGACGGTGGGCGATCACATCGGCTGCCAGCGCAGTCGCGAAAAGCGCCGCGTTGCGGGCCGCCCGCTGCTGCCCTCGCCTGCCGTCGGTGTCGGCCTTGGTCCCGTCGGCCCGGTCGCTGACAGCCCGCACCACCGCGACCGGTACGGCGCTGAGCTGGCCCGCCTTGGCCACCCCGGCGGCCTCCATCTCGATGGCGAGGGCGTCGTCGTAGTGCCGCCGGAGCCAGCGGAGCGGCTCGGACACGCGGGCATCGTGCAGCACTTCACCCGACGCCACCGGCCCGAAGTGCACCCTCGGCCGCCGCGTCCCGGCGCGCAGGTTGCGGGCCCGCTCGACTCGTCGCGCGACATGGCGGGCAGCCTGGTCCATGCCATGGTTGCCCACACCCGTCTGCGCCAGCACCACCTCACCGGCACCGTCGTTCAGCAGACCGGTCTCGAAGCGTGTGCCGGAGACCGGAGTCAATTGCCGGACGCCGGAGAGCAGATTGCGGACAGCGTCGTACTCGATGTCCAGAGCCGTGAGAATGACGACGGGCTTCCGTTCCCTTTGACGTTCACGCATGTGACCTCAACCACCTTCATGTCACGCTGAGGATTACGCGAAGGGCATGTCGAGCCATCGTCGAATGCCGATCTACCGCAACCCTCCCGGGCTCGGCGGAAGGCCGGCGGTAGGAACACAGCCGACAATCACCGCGAGCTCTCCGGGCTTCGCAACGCCCTGAAGGATCACGGTCATCGGTGGAGGAGTGCGCGTGCGCAACGACAACGGCGTCGACGTTCTGGTCATCACCGCGCTGAAGGAGGAGTACGACGCGGTAAGAGCCGTCGCCGGGGCCTCCGATTGGCGAGAGCATGGAGCGGGCGGCGCGGAACCCTTCTCGACCGCCATGCACGGGCCACTTTCCGTGGCATTGGCCCGCCCGACCCAGATGGGCGGGCGAAGCATCGGCGCCATCACGACGACGCTCGTCAACGAGCTGCGGCCGGCTTGCCTGGCGATGTGCGGGGTGTGTGCGGGCAATCCCGGAGAGACCGCGCCGGGCGACGTGATCGTGGCCGCGCCGGCCTACGAGTGGGACGAGGGCAAGCACATCGGCGCGGAGTTCCGCCCTGCCCCGCAACAGATCCCGCAGGACAACCGATGGTTACGGGCGGCGCAGGACTTCGACCCGACGGGCCTGCCCAGCCACGGGGTGGCCGCCGGCGAGGAAGCGGACACCTGGTTCCTGGAACGGCTGTTCAAGGGCCAGAACCCGCGCAAGCATCCGGCTCGCGAGCGCTACCTTCCGGGTCAGGCCTGGCGCAGCCGGCTGGAGCGGTTGGAGGCCGACGGTCTCATCCGCTGGCAGCGCTCGGATCTCGTGCTGACGGACGCCGGCCGCGACCGGGTCCAGCGCACCCTCTACCTCGACGCCGGCCCCGAGCGGCTCCCGTTTCAAGTGGTCGCCGGGCCGATGGCCAGCGGCAGCGCCGTCATGATGGATCCGGAGATCTGGAACCGGCTGGAGATCGCCCAGTACAGGATCGTCGCCCTGGAGATGGAGGCCGCGGCCATCGCGACGGTGGCCCACGATCGGCAGGTCCCGCACTGGCTGGTCGCCAAGGGGGTGATGGACCACGCCGACTTCGACAAGGACGATCGCTTCAAGGCCTTCGCCGCCAAGGCGTCCGCCGAAGTGCTGTTCGCGCTGCTGACGAAGCTGATGTCGGCGGACACCGGCCCACGCCCGGTCAGGGCCGCCATGACGATCCCCAGCACGGTCAAGCGGGAGGTCGTCCGGCGGCTCGCCTACGACTGGCAGGACCTGGCCGACATCGTCGGCGTGGCCCCGTACGAGACGCGCCGCTTCCGCTCCGGTGACGAGCCCCGTGACCTGTGGAACTGGCTCGAGAGCCGCAGCCGGCTGTCCGAGCTGCCGGACGCCCTCCAGACCATCGGCCGCACCGACCTGTCCAGCCTGCTGCGCCCGTACATCTGAGCGCCGTCAGGCCCGGGCCCGGGTCATGACTTCCTCGTCGGTCAGCGGACTGCTCGGGTGGTGACTGAGACACATCGGGGTTCGTACCTTGTGTGGTGTCTCGCCCTCCAGCGCGAGGTAGAACTCACCGGCCGTCAGGTTGCCGATGTCGGGTACGTCGCCACCCTTGACCTTCGCCATCTCACGCGCCGCGTCGATCTGGACGGGCACGCTGAGCCGTCCGAAGAAGTGCGTCGCCGCGTTGCCGGGGATGCGGTTGTGCAGGTTTTTCGGTGCCTGAGTGGCGAAGATCAGACCGAGGCCGTACTTGCGGGCCTGCGAGGCCAGGGCGAGGGTGCTCGCGGTGCACGCGGTCATCGTGCCCGACGGCGCGAAGGTCTGCGCCTCGTCCATCACCAGCAGACCCAGCAGCGGACGGTCGCGCGCCGGGTTCTTCTTGATCCACGCGAACAACCCCATCTGCAGCTGATTCACGAAACCCTGCCGGGCCTCGTCCGCGGGCAGTCCGATGAGGCTGATGACGGAGATCCGGGCGCCCTTGCCCGGGGAGGGAGTCAGAAGGACTCCGGGGTCCGCCGAGGCGCTGTTGCCACCGAACAGTGGGTCATTGTCCATCGACGCGGTCAGCGTCTGCGCCAGACCGGCCGCGATCCTGGGCGAGTCATCGAGCCGGCTGACGCCGTCGGGCAGGTCGGAGAGGAACGCGATGAGCCCACGGATGTCGCCGGCGCCCTGCCTGCCGTAGTGTTCCACCGCCTTGCGCAGCACCGCGAGACCCAGATGCACCCGGGAGGTACGGCCGACGAGGTTGGCCCGTGGCGCAAGCGCGGTGACCGCCGCCTCCACCGCAGCGGTGAACTCGTCGGGATCGCCCAGCACCGCGCCGAAGTCCGGCAGTGGCTGGAAGCTGAGCGGCCGTCCGGCCTCGCGCCGGGGCGTCCAGGTGATGACCTCCGTGTCGGCGCGATACCGCTTCGCCCGGTCGGCGTCGCCGGACAGCCAACCGGCCGGCGGCGCGGGCCACGGATCGCCGAGACGCGCCAGGTCGTTGTTCGGGTCCAGGACGATCGCGGACACGCCCAGCAGAGCGCACTCCTCGATGAGACGGCGCAGCAGCACGGTCTTGCCGGACCCTGATGCGGCGAAGATGGCCGCGTGCTTGCGGAGGGCTTCCAGCGTCACCGGTGCGGGCAGGTCGTCGTCGATGCCGTACCCGATGGTGAACCCGGCGGCCGGCGACTGCTCCGGCGCCTGTTGGGGCGTCGGCGGATCAGCGGTCCACGGGCCGGTGTCCGCGAGAGTCTCCTTGAACAGGGTGATCTGCCCGGCCGGGCGGTACCGCAGCAGCCAGGCGTGCAAGTGCGCCGGGTTCTCGTCCCGCAGCCCGTGCAGCGCGGCGAGCACCCGCAGATCGGCCTCCTCGACCTTGATCGTCACACCGCCGTCCGCCTCGAGTTCCTTGATGACCTCCTGGGTCTTGGCCGACTGGCTCCACTCCCCGTTGCGCAGCAGGAACAGCTTGCGCTTGGCGACATCCGACGTGAGCCCCGCGGCAGTGCGGGCGCGACGGATGCGGTGCAGCGCGGCCAGGCCGTGGTGGGTGTCGCTGATCGCCCGGAACGACCAGTGCATCTGGTCCTCGGCTCGCGACTGATCGGCCGAGTCCTCCCGCTCCTCCTCGGAACGCCGATCGAGGTTGCGGCGGAGCCGGGCATGCAGGTCCGGCTTGGAGCTCGGCGGCGGATCGATGCTGTACGCGGCGCCGTCGTCACCGCGTTCGGCAACCCACGCCCGCAGGCCCGCCGCGAGCAGAGCGGGGAAACGGCTGTCCTCGGTGTCGCGCTCGAGCGGCGAGGTGACGTCCGCCGTGCGTCTCAGCTCCTCGAACCGACGCTCGATCCGGGCCAGCTCCTCGTCGGCAATCGCCGGCGCGGTCCGCGCCGGCGTTCCCGGCTCCTGGCTCTCGGCAGGGACGTCGCGCAGGCTCGTGAGCTCACGCACCCGGTCGTCGACCAGGCAGGCGCGGATGTGCCGGTCGATGGCGACGAGCAGCCGGCGCGGAGTGTAATTCTTCGCCTCCGTGAAGAGCTCCTCCCGGACCGGCCAGGTGGGGTAGGGCGGGGTGAAGCCGACCGTGGCGAACCGGGCCGTGAACCGCTTCTCGATGAGCTGACGGGCGAAGCCGGGCGTCTGGATGCCTTCGATCTTTCTGGCATGGCGGAACCGGGCGGGAAACGATGCCGGCGCCCGGCTGGCGATCAGGTCCCACGTCGTCGACAGCGTGGCGACCACCGTCAGGGTGCGCCGGGTCGTGTCCCGCAGATCGGTGAGGCCGTTGGCCAGCCCGGCCGCCATGACCGCCAGTTGCAGGTCCTGCTCCGTTCCCGAGACCTTGGCCAGGTCCGCCTGCAGGGCGGACTGGGCCACGGCGGTGTCGATCTGGTCGAAGGCGATCACTGACGGCCCGGTCGTGGCCAGCAACCACGACACTTCACGCACGATCTCCTGGGAGGTCCGCGGCGTGTTGCGGATTCCCCACTCCTTGCGCTCGCCGGCGACACCCTCCTCCGCTCCCGCGAAGAAGTTGTCGGCGATGTCCTGGTGTTCCTCGTTGTCCGAGGCCCGCAACGCCAGGGCGCGCAGGGTGTCCCGGCATTGATGGGCGACATGCCTGTCGGAATCGCGCAGACCGGCGACGAACGTGTCCAGAGCCGCCTTGGTCAGCTCGGTCTCCCCGATGACCGCGCGCCGATCGGCCCGCGGTGCGCCGACCCGGGAGGCCAGCCTCCGCAGCAGCAGGCTGAGCTGGGTCTCGCCGTCGGACACCTCGCGCGCCAGCCCGTCGAGCAGAAAGATCAGCAGGCCGTCCCAGAACTTGCGACCGTCCAGGATGCCGATGAGGAAGAAGTAGCCCCCTCGCTGTTGCACCTGCTCGCGGATGGCGCCGAGCAGATGGGTCTTGCCCGTGCCGTGCCTGCCCTCCAACACCAGCCCGATGGGGCTCGCGTCGGGACTCTCATGAGCCTCCGCGATACCGGCGAGCACGTCCTGAGCGACGTCGTTGTGCAGCCCGTCGACGTGGAAGGGCGAGCGGCGCCACACATCGTCGGGCACCACCGCCCAGCTCAGGCGCAGTGCGGCGAGTGCCGTACGGTGCTCGTCCTTCATCGCCGGCCGATCGCCAGCTTGTGCCGGTCCTCGCCGCCGATGTGGACGGCGGCGCGCCGCTCCTCCTCGCCGACCCGGTGCATGAGCGGATCGGGCTCGAGCCGCACGTCACGCGCATCGAGCATGCCGGTGAGCGCCTGGTCCAGCTCCGCCTTGGACACGTCGTCCAGGAGCGGGCGCAGGTCGGTGAGGTTCACCCATTCGCCCGGCGCCTTGGCCAGCTCCGAGTAGGCGGCCCGGATGCGGTCGTCGAGATCGGCGGTTGCCCGGGCCGGGACAGCCGCGCCGTTGCGGAGGGCCGGCTCCGGGTCGGCCGGAGACGACCGCAGGAGCAACTGCTGCTGTGCGACCAGCGCGGCCCAGAAGAGCTGTCGTTCCCCGGCCGAGCGCTTCTCCCCGTCCTGCGGCTTCCCCTGGTCGAGGCTCAACGGAACGACGAGAACCTTCCTGCCCTCGCCGGTGATGGTGTGCCGGTACGGACGGCGCTTCGTGTCCGAGCTCACGTACCCGGCGCCGTTCAACCGCTCGTAGTCCGGGCTCACCAGCCGGACCCCGTACAGCTTGTCGAGCTCGGTGTTGGAGAGTTCGCGGCCGGCCGCCTTCAGAATGATCAGGTAGGCGTAGTCCGCAGGGGTCAGCTCAGCCATGGGAGTCCTTTCGAGGCACGGTTGATCAAGGCGTGGGGGGCCGGGTGAGGAACGCGCCGGCGGCATCCAGCCCGTAGGCACGCAGCGGGATCAGCGACGGGTCTTCCTGCGCGGCGTGAAGTGCGATGAAACGCTCGGCGGCTCCGGCGGTGCCGGCGTTCAGCTCGGCGCGCAAGTTGCTCTCGTCACGCAGCTCGAACAGCAACGTGCAGAGCCGCAGCGCCGCCTCATGACTGCCGTCGTCGACCTCCGCCCGCAACCCTGCGATCTCCGAGGCGGATCCTTCGCTGCGGGTGGCCGTGCGACGCATCTTCGACAGACGCAGCTTCGCGGCCCGTTCGCCACGCTCGGCACGCTCCTGCAGTCGTTCCGTGTCGCCCCACCCGGCATAGAGGTCGGCCAGCGCCTCCATGGCCCGGAGCTCTCCCCGGTCGGCACGTTCCCGGATCTCTCGCAGGTGCCCCCGGTCCACCAGCTCTTCGACGAGGTTGTCGGCGGCGATCACATCGCCGGCGTCCGCGTCGCGCCGCAGGTCGTCGCACACTCCCCCGTCGGCCAAGAGGTCGGCGACCTCGCTGGACATGCCGCCGCCCCGGACCCGGCCCGGCGGGCGGATCCGATCGGCACGCTGCTGGAGGTCCTGAACGTGCAGCAGCTTCCGGGTGGCGGTCCGGTCCTGCGGATCGACCTGCAAACGCCGCTGGAGCACGTCGGCCGCCGCCGCCAGCCGGTCCTGGCGGACCAGCAGATCGACCAGTTCGGCGACCGCTCTGCCCTCCCCGAACTCCTCGGCAAGGCGCCTCAGCGCCTTCTCGGCATAGCAGTAGCGCAGCCTGGCTACGGCGCTGTCGGCGAGCCGGCGCAGGTCGTCCGGCCGGTTCAACCCGGTCACCAGCGCCTCCCACGCCGCGTGCGGCACGGGTTCGATGCGGCGCTTACGCCGGACGTGCTGAGCCAGGTAGTCCGCGATCGTGTAGCCGGCCAGCGTGCCGGCCCGGCCGTCGTCCACCGGGAACAGTGGTGACACGTCGCCGTAGAGGGGTTGGGTGGCGTGCGGCAGGGCCTCTGCCAGCCAGTGCTCGACCGGCCGCACGCGCTGGTGTCTCATGAGGTAGCCGTACATGGCCTCGGCCAGCAGACTCTCGCTCAGCGGCGACTGCACTCCCAGCCGGTGCGCGTCGGCCGCGACAGTGATCATGGCTTTGGCGTACGGGGTGGGCGACTGCTCCCAGGACATCACCAGCCGCGGACCTCCGGCCAGCACCTGGGTCAGTCCCACCTCGCCCGCTTCGAGGGCGTCGCGGATCCGGCTGTCCTGCCGGGCGACGATCTGCGCGAGCGACCGCTCCCCGGCGTTGAGCGCGTCCGGAACGGGGATCACGAAGGCGCTCTTCACCAGCAGATGGACGTCCTCGCGGCCCGCGGTCCACCGGGCGTACTGGTCCGGCCACAGCGTGCCGACGACCAAGTTGCCGTGCCGCACCAGCGCGCGGATGCACTCCGAGGTCAGCGGCGGGTGGGCGCCCAGGAACTGCTGCAACTCGTCCAGCCAGAAGACGGTCTCGCGCGGCGGGGCGTTCTTCACCTCGAGCAGTTCGGCGGCATCGGCCGGCTGCACCAGATCCCATTCCGGCACGAGCCCGTAGACCGCCTCGTACAGCGAACGGGTCTTCCCGGTGGAGGACCCGCCCACCATGACGACGAAGCTGCCCCGCGTCGGCAGATTGGTGGCGAGTGCAATCTGCAACTGTTTGTCGAAATCGCGTTCCACATAGGCCGGCAGATCGTCGTCCCCACCGGCCAGCGGAATGGCGCTGTGAATACCCAGCTCCCGGGGAATTGCCACGTCCACCCTCGGCCGGTCCAGCGACACTACGCGATCATCTCGCAAGTCGGCCATCGCCTTCTCTCAAGACCTTGATACGGAGGAGCGGCCGGAACGCGACGACGAATCCCGCCGCAGTCCAGGCCGGACCCGTCCTCGTCAACCGCAGCCGGCGAATCACCGGCCCGCGACGGGGCGAAGGCCAACGCACCACTCGTCAAGATCACTACAAGTACCGGAGGCCGGAAAACAAATTGACACGTGCAATTTTCCGACGGTCCGGACCATGCTGCCGAAGGGATCTACCGTTGTTCTACCGCAGTTCTACCGCAGCCGGTTTTCCGCACACGCATCCGCCGGCCCCGGCCGGGAGCGGTGAGGTAGCGGCAACGCACTCCCGCATGCAGTCGGTGGGCCGTACCACGTCTGCCGCCTCGTCGAATGTTCCGACGAGGCGGCAGACGTCTGGCTCGGTAAGGCGTAGTGGCGGACGACGGCACGGCCGCGGGCCGGGCCGCCAGGGCGTGCGCCCGAGCGGCCGTCAGGGTTTGAGGACGACCTTTTCGCAGTTGTCCTGCTTGTTCTTGAAGATGTCGAAGCCTCGCTCGGCCTCGTCGAGCGGCATGGTGTGGGTGATGATGCGGGTCGGGTCGATCTCGCCGCGTTCGATGCGCTGGAGGAGGGGCTTCATGTAGCGCTGCACGTGGCACTGGCCGGTGCGGAGGGTCAGTGAGCGGTTCATCCAGGCGCCGGCGGGGAATTTGTCCAGGAGGCCGCCGTAGACGCCGATGACCGAGACCACGCCGCCGCTGCGGCAGGACAGGATTGCTTGGCGCAGGGCGTGCGGGCGCTCGGTCTCCGACCTTACGGCCTGCTTCACCCGGTCGTACGCGGCGAGGTGCGCGCTGCCGTGGGTGGCTTCCAGCCCGACCGCGTCGATGCACTTGTCGGGGCCCCGGCCGCCGGTCAGTTCGAGGAGCTTCGAGCGTACGTCGACGTCGTCGAAGTTGACCGGGATGTGGCCGGCTTGTTCGGCCATCCGCAGCCGGTAGGGTTCCTTGTCGATGGCGATCACCTTCGCGGCGCCGAGCACCCGGGCGCTGTCCATGGCGAACTGGCCGACCGGGCCGGCGCCCCACACCGCGACCACGTCGCTGGGCCGGATGTCGCACATCTCGGCGCCCATGTAGCCGGTGGGCAGGATGTCGGACAGGAACAGCACCTGCTCGTCGGTCAGGTCGGACTCGATCTTCAGCGGGCCGACGTCGGCGAACGGGACCCGGGCGTACTGCGCCTGCCCGCCCGCGAAGCCGCCGGTCAGATGCGAGTAGCCGAAGATCCCGGCGACCGGGTGGCCGAACATCTTCTCCGCGATCCCGGCGTTGGGGTTGGTGTTCTCGCAGCACGAGTAGAGCTCGGCGGCGCAGGCGGCACAGGCGCCGCAGGCGATGGGGAACGGCACGACCACCCGGTCGCCGACCCGCAGCTTGTCCCCGGGCACCCCGGAGCCGACCTCGATCACCTCGCCCATGAACTCGTGGCCCAGGACGTCGCCGTCCTGCATCGTGGGGACGTACCCGTCGACCAGGTGCAGGTCCGAGCCGCAGATCGCGGTGGAGGTGATCCGGACGATGGCGTCCCGGCTGTTGAGGATCTTCGGGTCCGGCACGTCGCGGACCTCGACCTTGTTGCGGCCCGCCCAGGTGTTCGCCCTCATGCCTCGGCTCCCTTCGCGAGCTCGGCGTCCGACAGCGGCTGGGCCGGGCGCTGCGGGAACTCCTTGCGGGCCCGCTTGCCCCACGGGGCCCCGTCGGAACGGACCACCTCGCCGGTCTCCAGCACCTGCTTGAACCGCCGCAGGTCGTCGTCGAGCTGCTGATGCGGCTCCTCGCCGAAGTACTTCGCGACCGCCTTGCCGAGGGAGCCGCCCGGGATGTCGTAGACGAGGGCGACATAGACCTCGGTGCTCACCCCGTCGGGCGCCGGCACGAACGAGACCGTGCCGGCGTTGGGCACGTCGGCGTCGCCGGTCGAGCGCCACACGATCTTCTCCCCCGGCGCCTCCTCGATGATCTCCGCGTCCCATGCGACGTCCTTGCCGAACGGGGCGGCGGCCGACCAGTGGCTCGTCCGGTCGCCGGTGGCGCGGACCTCGTCGAGATGCGCCATGAAGGTCGGCAGGTTCTCCAGCTCGCGCCAGAACGCGTACACCTCTGACGGGGGTTTGCGGACAGTGGTCGTTGCCGTCAGATCCATGTGTCCTCCTCTGCGGATCGGACCAGCGCGGTGCCGGCGGCGGTCGTGGGCGTGCCCGAGGCGGACCGGCTACCCGCCGCGACAGGGCCTAAACAGGGGATCGACCGCTACGGCGCGATGCCGGCCGGGCCGCCCTGGCCCGCCGGGGCCGACCGGGTGGCCCGCGCCGGTTCGCGCCCGGGGCCCGGGTCTGTCAGTCAAGCTGTCAGGATGCAGTACCTGACCGAGAGCACGGGCGACCTCGACGAGGCGCGGTCGATCATCGCCCGGCACTTCTACACCAACGTCGTCGACACCCTCTCCGGGCGGCGGGAGTGGCGAGCCCGGTTCGGCATCGCCCCGGCCGGCTCGGTCACGCTGGGCGACCTGAGTTTCGGGACCGACATCCGCATGCGGTTCGGCGACCTGGGCGCGTACCACGTCGATGTGCCCCTCGCCGGCGCCGTGACCTGGCGTCAGGGCACGGGCCCGGCCCGCACCGCCACCACCGGCTGCGCGGCCGTGTTCCAGCCGGTCGGCGACACGGTCCTGGACCGGTGGAGCGGCGACTGCCGCCTGCTCGCGGTCAAGATCGATCGGGAGGCGCTGGAGAAGCACCTGGCCGTCCTGCTGGACGCGCCGGTGCCCGGCCCGATCCGCCTCGGTCCGGCCTTGGACCTGTCCGGCGCGGCCGGTGCGAGCTGGCTGAGCCTGCTCCGGTTGGTCGCCGCCGAGTCGTCCCGCAGCGGCGGCCTGCTCCGCCATCCGGTACTGGGCGCCCGGCTCCGCGAGAACCTGATGACCGGTCTGCTGCTGGCCGCGGACCACCCTTACCAGGAGGTGTTGCACCGTCCGCAGCCGGTCCTGGCAGCGCCTCGCACGGTCCGCGGAGTGGTCGAAGTGATGCGCGCCGACCCGTCCCGGCCCTACACCGTCGTCGAGCTGGCCCGCATCGCCGGCGTCAGCCCCCGGGCGCTCCAGCTCGGCTTCCGCCGCCACCTCGGCATGCCACCGATGACGTACCTCCGCGATCTTCGCCTGGGTCTGGTCCACGAGCAGCTGATCAAGGCGGACCCGGCGCGGACCACGGTGGCCGAGATCGCCTACCGGGCCGGTTTCACCCACTCGAGCCGGTTCGCCGCGGCCTATCGCCGGCGGTACGACGTCTTTCCCAGCGAGACGCTGCGGCGCTGAGCAGTCGCGGTCAGCTTTCCTTGTCGTCCCGATAGCCGTCCGGCTCGGGATGATAGCCGTACGCGGCGGCCCGGACCGTCTCCTCGTCCTCCAGCCCGGAGCCGATCGCTCCGCCCACCGTGGCCATCGAGCTGATGATCCAGCCGAGCGTCAGGTAGTCGGTGGCGCGGACCGGTCGCTGCAAGGTCTGCTCCAGCACCGAGGTGTCGATCAGCAATGCCGCGGCGAGCACCGTTCCGGCGAACAGCACCACGTACGACACGGCCGTGGCGAGCGTGAGGGTGAGGACGGTCCCCACGTTGAACAGCCGGGCCAGCTCGGCCGGCGTCCCCCGGCCGGGTCGCTCCCACAGGTCGTGCGCGATGATCAGCCAGGCCACCAGGGCGATCAGCCCGATCAGCATGATCGCCGTGAGACGCAGGGCGCCCAGTGCGTCGCCCATCTGCCAGATGGTCTGGGTGGTCAGCGCCAATGCGGCCGTGCCGAAGGCACCGACCAGCAGCTTGGACAGGCCCCCGAGGGCGCGCCCCGGACGGTTGGCGCGGACCATTCCGGTCAGCAGCCGCACCCGCCCGTTCCATCGCGAGGCGACATAGCGCAGCTCGCCACCGGTGCCGAGCACCCGATGGATGGCGGGAAGCCCCGGCCCCGCCGGTCGCTGCCGGGCGGCGAGATCGGGGACCAACCGGCTCACCAGGTCGGGGACGACCGAGCGGACGGCCTGCAGCTGGCGCAGTCCCAACGCCGGCAGTGACACCAGCGCGACCCGGCGCCGGGCGGAGGCCTGAGCGACCAAGGGCACCCTCTCGCTGTGCAGCGGCAGGTCGGTCAGGCAGACCGCCACGTCCCACCCCTCGTCGGCGCGTCTCCGCGCGAGATCGTCCAGCAGCCCCTCCGCGCCCCCGTCGCGCCGGGGCGCGGCCTCGCCCCAGCCGCCGCGGGTGGTCCACCGCACGTCGGCGTCCACCCGCTCGGCCAGCCGGTCGGCCAGCTCGCGGGCGAGCCGTCCGACGACCTCGGCCGGGTGGTCGGGCGGGGTGGCGACCAGTCCGACGACGATCTCCGTACGGTTCCGGTCCGCAGTCATGGGCCGCTCCACATCGAGAGGGGGTACGGGTCCGGGTGGCCTTCCCCGTTTCGCGCGACCTATGTCAGGTTGCCCCTCGGGGCCGATCATGACCGTTTGCCCCGGTGGCGCGGGGGTACCCGGCCCGCCTGCACCTGATCGCACCGGAGGAGGGACAGGCCGTGACGGACGCGCTCGCCGTGGCCTTGGATCTGGCGGCGGAGATCAACCGGGTGACGCCGGGCGGCGACCCGGCTCGCGATCTCGCCTTCGTGTGGGATCCGATGAGGCGGCTCGTCCCCTTCGCGGCGAGGTGGGTCGGCACGCTCGACGAGGATCACCGTTGTTACAGCACGGTGGCGTCCGCCGGTCACGACGCCGGCGGCCGGGCGTACATGGGATCGGAGGAGCTGACGGACCTGCGCAAGAACTTCGGTCTGCTGCGGCGGCGCCGGCCCCTGCGATTGCAGGATGCGCCGCCGCACACGGTGGAGCTTCCATGCTGGGCCGAGCGCTGGTGGCCGGCCGGTCTGCGGGAGGCCGTCGCCGCTCCGCTCGTCACTCCGGACGGGCGCCACCTGGGCGTTCTCGTCCTGCACACCGACACGGCCGAGCAGCCGACCGCGGACGCCCGGGACGCGCTGGAGGTGGTCACGTACGCGATCGCCGCCGTGCTGGACCCGATGAACTCGCTGACCGGGCTGGCCCGGCTGGTCCAGGACGCCACGGCCGCCGTCACCGTCGACCGCCGGGGCGTCCTCGCCCCCCTGCCCGGGATGCCCCCCGATCGCCTGCTCATCGACCGTCCCGACATCGTGACCACGGCGGTCGACGGTTTGACCGACGAGGTGCGGCACACGTCCTTCCTCTCCCCGGTCCCGGCGGACGGGGGCCGGCAGCGCTACGTCCGGGTCACCGGGCTGGCCTGTCCGCCGGGCATGCCGGACGACCTCGCCGGGCTCGTCGTGACCTCACCTCCGGGGGAACTCCACCACCTGACGCTGCGGGAACTGGTCGTCCTCGGCCTGGTGATCGAGGGCTACCCGAACCAGGGCATCGCGAGCCGGCTGTCCATCACCGCGCGGACCGCCGCGGCTCACCTCGAGCACATCCGGGCGAAGCTGCGCGCGCCGACGCGTACGGCCGCCGCCGTGCTCGCGATGCGCAGCGGCCTGTACATCCCGTACCGCCTCATGACGACTGCCCCAAGTTCGTCACCAGGTTGACCGCCACGGCGATGACCACGGTTCCGAACAGGAAGGACAGCAGGGCGTGTCCCAGGGCGACCTTGCGGATCGACGTCTGGTTGAGCTGGACGTCCGGCACCGCGAAGCTCATCCCCACGGTGAACGCCGCATAGGCGAAGTCGGAGTAGGCAGGCGGTTCCCGCTGACCGAAGTCGATGCCGCCGTCCCCGCCCGAGTAGTAGAGGCGCGCGTACTTCAGGGCGAAGACCGTGTTGACCAGCGCCCACGACAGGACCACCACGAACACCCCGAGGATGACGACGGCCACCCCGACGGCGTCCTGGGTGCCGGACCGGACGAGGGCCTCGGCGACGGCGGCCAGGCTGACCACCGACGCACCCAGGACGGCCGCATCCGTGACCCGGGTCCGGCCCTCGTCCTCGGCCAGCCGTTTGGTCCCGCCCGCGTC
The DNA here is from genome assembly GCF_030757795.1 of Actinoplanes oryzae. GTDB lineage: Bacteria > Actinomycetota > Actinomycetes > Mycobacteriales > Micromonosporaceae > Actinoplanes. Next base: position 31,725 of record NZ_JAUQWH010000030.1, on the reverse strand, counting down.
GCGCCCCCAGCTGATCCGCCACACCCACACCAGCAGGGCGCCGGCCGCGACGGACCAGCCGGCCAGCACCGCCACCTCGGGGACGCCGGCCAGCGCCGTCAGCGCCGCCGCCACGATCCCCGCGCCGAGGCAGATCAGCAGGCGGCGCCACGAGAGAATGGTCGTCTTCGTCATGTGCCGGGGCGGAACACGGCCCGGACGCACCCGTCTTCCTTGTTCTTGAACATCTCATAGCCCTTCGGTCCGTCGCTCAGCGGCATCACGTGGGTGGCAAGGTGTTCCGTCTTCACGTCGTCGCGGCTCATGTGGTCGAGGATCTCGGGGATGTAGCGGTGCCCGTGCTGCTGGGCGCCGCGCAGGGTCAGCGCCTTGTTCATCACGGCGCCGAGGGGGAACTTGTCGACCAGGCCGGCGAACACGCCGAGGGTGAAGACCGTCCCGCCCTTGCGGCAGGCGTAGATCGCCTCCCGTACCGCCGTGGGCCGGTCGGTCTGCAACCGCATCTGCTGCTTGACCTGGTCGTACAGGTACTGCACGCCCGGGGAGTGAGCCTCCATGCCCACCGCCTCGATGCAGACGTCCGGCCCCCGCCCGCCCGTCATCTCGCGCAGCTCGGCGGGGATGTCGGTCTGCTGATAATCGAGGGTGTCGGCCCCGATGTGCGTACGCACCTGCTGCAGCCGGTTGTCGAACCGGTCGATGACGACGACACGCTCGGCGCCCATGAGCATCGCCGCGCGGGCGGCCATCTGGCCCACGCCGCCGGCACCCCACACCGCGACGATGTCACCCGGGCGTACCTCCGCCTGGTGCGCCCCGGTCCAGCCGGTCGGCGCGGCGTCGGAGGCGAAGAGCGCCCGCTCGTCGGAGACGCCGTCGGGGATCGGGAAGGCCCCCTGATCCGCGTACGGAACCCGGATGTACGGAGCATGGCTGCCCGCGTAGCCGCCCAGCGCGTGGGAGTAGCCGTAGCAGCCCCCGATGGACTGACCCCACAGTGCCTCGGTCATGCCCGGGTTGGGGTTGCCGTTGTCGCACAGCGACCACAGCCCCTCCCGGCAGTACCAGCACTGCCCGCAGCTGGTGAACGAGACGACCACCACGCGATCCCCCACCTGGTGCTTCGTCACGCCGCGGCCGACCTCGGCGACCCGGCCCATGAACTCGTGGCCGAGCACGTCCCCCGCGCGCATGGCGGGGATGTAGCCGCCCATGAGGTGCAGGTCCGAACCGCAGGTCGCGCTGAGCCCCACCTCGAGGATGATGTCGTGGTCGTTGATGATCGTCGGCTCGGGGACGTCCTCGACGCCGATCTCGTTGACCCCGCGCCACGTCACTGCCTTCATCGCACACCACCTTTCGGCGCCGCCTTGGTCCAGCCCTCCAGGAGCGCGCCGCCGGGAGTCGCCGTCCGCTCGCCGTGCGGCACCGGATCCACCGCCAGTACCTCGCCCACCTCGATGAGCTGCTTGGCCCGGCGCAACGCGGAGCGGAGATCGGCCTCCGCGTCCTTGCCGGCCAGCCGGGCGGCCGCGCTGCCCGGGCGCTGCCGCTCGCGCAGCCGCGCCGCCAGTTCGGTGCCCTTGCCGCCGGGGGCGGCCTGGACGCGGGCCTCGATCCGGTCGCCGAGCTCGGCCAGCGGCGGGGGCAGCTTTGCGGCGTCGATCTCGGACGGCTCGACGAACACGGTCACGGCGAGCCACCCGGACAGCGTCTGCCCGGCGCCGGCCGGGCGCGCGGCGGACGGGTTGACGATCGACCGCACCTGGCGCACGACGGTCCCGGCGCCGCGGGCGGCCAGGGACGCGACGTCCCCGATCGAGGTGTTCATGGCCTGCCTCCTGTGTCAGCCCGGGCGAACTCCCGCACGATGCGTGCGCAGAACGCCGGGAGATCGTCGGGCGATCGGCTCGTCGTGATGTTGCCGTCGGTGACAACTTCCTCGTCGACCACCTCGGCCCCGGCGTTGCGCAGGTCGGTGCGCACGCTGGGCCACGAGGTCAGCCGGCGGCCGCGGGCGACGTCGGCCTCGACGAAGTTCCACGGGCCGTGGCAGATCGAGGCGACCGGCTTGCCGGACTGCACGAAATCCCGCACGAACCGCACCGCGTCCGGTTCCATCCGCAGCTTGTCCGGGTTGACTGTCCCGCCCGGCAGGAGCAGGGCGTCGTAGTCGTCGACCGAGGCGCCGCCGACCAGCTCGTCGACCGCGAAGGTGCCGGCGGATTCGAGGTCGTGGTCGCGCGCCTGGATCTCGCCGCTGCTGATGGAGACCACGGTGGTGCTGGCGCCGGCCTTGTCCAGCGCCTGCCGCGGTTGCTCGAGTTCGACCCGCTCCACGCCGTCGGCGGCGAGGATGGCGACCCGGCGTCCGGTCAGCTCGCCCGCCATCTCACGCACCCGCCCCGGACATCGCCGGGTGCAGCACGACCTTGGTCCAGCCGTCGTCCCGCTTGTCGAAATGCTCGTACGCCTCCGGCGCCCGATCCAGCGGCAGCTCGTGGCTCACGATGAACGAGGGCTCGGCCTTGCCCGCGGCGATCAGGTCACGCAGCTGCCGGTTGTACTTCTTGACCGGCGCCTGACCGCTGCCGATGTGCTGGCCCTTGAACCAGAACAAGCCGTAGTCGAAGGCGAGCTTGCCCTGCTTGGCCAGCTCGTCACCGGCTCCCGGGTCCTGCGGCACGAACACCCCGACGTTGCCGATCCGCCCGGTGAAGCGCACCGAGGCGACCAGCCGGTTCATCGTCAGGTTGGCGCGCTCCCGGCCGTCCGGCTCGTGCGCCTGATAGCCGACGCACTCGCAGCCGTTGTCCGCGCCCAGCCCCATCGTCTCGTCGAGGACGGCCTGCACCGGATCGACCTTCGAGTCGTCGACGGCGATCGCGCCGATCGACTCGGCCAGTCGCAGCCGGTCGGGATGCCGGTCGACGACCATCACCTTGCTCGCCCCCGGATGGTCGCCGAGAGCGCCGCCATCAGCCCGACCGGGCCGGCGCCGTAGATGACCGTCTGGTCCCCGGGTTGCACGCCGGCCAGTTCGGTGGCGTGGTAGCCGGTCGGGAAGATGTCGGCGAGCATCACGTAGTCGGTCTGCCGCTGCTCGGCGTCCTCGCCCAGCCGCAGGCAGTTGAAGTCGCCCCAGGGCACCCGGAGCAACTCGGCCTGGCCCCCGCCGTACGGGCCCATGTCGGCGAAGCCGTACGCGGCGCCGGCCATCTTCGGCTCCGGCTGCGCGGTCAGACAGTAGTTCGTGAGCTGACGCTCGCAGTTCTTGCAGTGCCCGCAGGCGATGTTGAACGGCAGGACGACCCAGTCCCCCACCTGCACCTTGTCCACCCCGGCGCCGATCTCCACCACCTGGCCCAGGTTCTCGTGCCCGAACCAGCGGCCGGCCTCGAAGTCGGTCCGGCCCTCGTACATGTGCAGGTCGGAGCCGCAGATGTTCGCCGACGTGATCCGCACCAGCACATCGGTCGGCCGTTCGATCCGCGCATCCGGCACGTCCTTGACGCGGACCTGCCGCGGGCCCTCGTACACCACCGCCTTCATGACTCCCCCCTCGTCGTGGACTCCCCTGTTGTCAGTCCCTCCATTACATGCACCGGTTCGGTCGCGCCGGTATTGGCACTTGTGCCGACAGCACCCCGATGGGCATTCCTGCCAATCGACAGCTTCGCGATCTCCTTGGTGGGATCGATCGATCAAAGTCATCCGCCCTCCCGCTCGGTGCACTGTGACGAAAGGACGTCGATGACGGACTCGGGACCGACCATGGTGGGCACCCGCCTGCAACGCAGATGGCAGCACCTCCGTCGGGGACTGCGGGACTTCGTTGCCGTGCCGCTGCTCGTCATCACCGGCTTCATGGTGCTGGCAGTGCTTTCGATCATCGGCGACCGGACGCATGCGCCTGTTCTGGACGCGGTGCGCTCGGCCACGCAGAAGATCATCGGCGATCAGGCGGCCACGACCACCCTGCAGGCGATCGCCACCGCACTGGTCACGGTCACCTCGATAACCTTCTCCATGCTGTTGCTGGCGGTGCAGCAGACGGCCGCCAGCCTGTCGCCGGTGGTCTTCGACCAGTTCGTCCGGAGGCGGGCGAACCAGGGGTTCCTCGGCTTCTTCGTGGGCCTGGCCATCTTCGCCTGCATCGTCATGGCGGCGGTGCGGGACGACACGCCGCCGGTCCTCGCGGCGGCCACCGCCACCCTGCTCACGGGGCTGGCGCTCACGTGCCTGCTGGTGCTCGTCTACACGACGATCGCCCAGATGCGTCCCGCCAATGTGCTGCGCCAGCTCCACGACCGGGCGCTCCGAGCCCACCGCCGGGAGCGGGACCTGATCCGCCGTACCCGGCGCCGGGAGCTTTCCACCGCCCGCGTCGGCGCCACCTGCCGATGCGACGCCATCGGCTATGTCATCGGCATCGACCTGGAGTGCATGACCCGCGCCCTGGCCCGGGTCCCGGGCGCCGAGATCCGGCTGCACATCGTGCTGGGTCAGACCCTGGCGTACGGGGACGTCATCGCGACCGTACGCCACGAGGACGAGCGTGCGGCCCAAGGGCTGGCCGACGAAGTGCGCGTCGCCGTTCTGATCGACACGGAGCCGGATCTCAACACCGCCGGGACGGGCATCGACTCGATCGCCAACATCGCCTGGACGAGTGCGTCGACCGCGCAGCAGAACCCGGAGGTCGCCCGGCAGGCTCTGCACACCCTGCGCGATCTGGCCGCGCGCTGGATCGAGCACGAGGCGGTGCCGCCCGGCGACGACGCCGAAGACCGGCTGCCGATCGTCTACCCGGACGGCGACCTGGACCGCATCTTGCAGGTGCTGTACTCCATGCTCGTCGCGGCGCAGGAGTCCCATCAGCACCTGACCGCGGCGCATCTGCTGGAGACGTACGAGACCTTGCTCAGCAGCGCCACCGGCGAGGTGGCTGAGCGACTGCGCGACGACGTGACCAGAGCACGGCCGCTGCTGGCCGACATGCCCGCCTCGCCCGTGCTGCAGAGGATCCATCGACGGCTGGACCCGTCATCCGCGCCGTACTGACGGAGCCCCGCCGTCGCGACAGCACAGATGTCGGTCAGAGTGCCGCCACAGGTACGCGCCGTCCCTCGGCGGCCGATCGGACGATCGCGTCGAGGAGCCGGTGGCGCCGTCGGAGGCGGGGCCGGCGAGGGGATCCGCCCACCGCCTCGGCCAGCTGCGCTCCCGCCAGGATGCGGTTTCCCCTCCTATTGTTGAGCGGTGATCGGCAACCTAGAGACGGTCCAGGGCGAGCTGGCGGCCAGCGGATTTCCCCCGCTGGCCAACAGGCTGGCCGGCGCGGACTTCCGGGCCCGGATCGTCACGCGTGACCTCGGGCCGCTCCGGCTGATCTCCCTGGAGACGCCGGAAAGCGCGTGTGTGAGCAGGGAGCGCGACGCCCGGGACGGCGAGAACCTGGCGGTCAAGGTGATGACCCGGGGACGGACGCGGATCGACCAGGGCCGCGGCGGCGCCGACCTCGGGCCGGCCGACCTCGTGCTGCTCGACCCCACCCGCGCGGTCCGGTTCGAGAGCACCGCCTCGGCGCACGTCACCATCCTGGTGCCGCGCCGTGAGCTGCCGATCCGGCCCGACCGGGTCGATCGGCTCGCCGGTGTCCGCATCGACGGCCGGCACGGCCCGGGGGCGCTCGTCTCGGCGCTGGCCCGGGCATCGGCCCGGTCGGTGACGGGGTTCCGCTCCGGCGACGCGCTGCGGTCGGCGGCGGCCGTCATCGAGCTGATCACTGTCGCGCTCGAGGCCCGGCTGGGCGACGAGCGACCGGCGCCGGACGAACGGCTGCGCGACCGGATCACCGGCTACATCGAGGCCCGGCTGGCCGATCCCGGCCTGTCCCCGCCGGGCATCGCCGCCGCCCATCACATCTCCGTGCGGCGGCTGCACAAGCTGTTCGAGGATCAGCCGCTCACGGTCGCGGCCCTGATCCGCCGGCGCCGGCTCGAGCGGTGCCGGGCCGAGCTCGCCGGGAGCGGACGGACCGTCACGGCCGTGGCCAGCCGGTGGGGGTTTCCGGATTCCACGCATTTCAGCAAGCTGTTCAAGGCGACGTACGGCTACACCGCCCGTGCACTGGTGACCAGCACCCGTGCACGGACCACCAAGACTCCCGGGGCCGGCCCGGACCAGGATGGAGGTCACCAAGGCAGGGCGTAGCAGGGAGAGATGTCATGGCGAAGGTGTCCGTCGTCCGCCCCGGTGAAGGGGAAACCCTCGCCAGTGGGCCGGCGCAGATCCGGATCCTGGAGAACGGCGAGCACACCGGCCACCGCCTGGGGTTCGCCGAGATCACCATCCCGCCGGGTTTCCCGAGCCCGTTGCAGCACCGGCACGCCCAGCACGACGAGGGCTTCTACGTGCTGTCGGGCACCCTCCGGTTCACGGTCGGCGAGGACCACCACGATGCCGGGCCGGGCACCTGGGTCATCGTGCCGACCGGGGCACCGCACACGTTCGCGAACCTGGGCGAGGAGCCGGCGGTCATGCTGAACACGTTCACGCCGGACTTGTACATCCAGTATTTCCGCGACTTCAAGGCCATGATCGACTCGGGGCAGCCGGTCAACGCCGAGACGATGAACCCGCTCTGGCGGAGGTACGCCACCGAGATCTCCGACGAGTACGCCTGAGGGCCGCCACCGGCGCCGGCGAGGACGCTCGCGCGAAGGCCGCCGCGGTCCGCCGCTCGGCCCGGCGGCCCGAGAGCCAGGCGGCCACCGCGCGGGCGAGACCTCGCGCACTGTGGCCGTCCGCGACGGTGACCACCGCGTCGGTGAAAGCGCGGGTGAGCGAGGTCATCTGGTGCAGGATGCGCAGCGGTGCGTAGTAGGCGAACAGCGTCTCCAGGCCGGGGCGGGTCCGCGCGCGGCGGGCGAGGATCCGGAACAGCCCGCGGGTCAGCGGGCTGCGGGAGTGCGCGAGCTGGTCGACGGGCGTGTCGGGACCGTACGGCGGCACCCGCCAGCCGGGGTCCGGCAGCGGGGAGCCCAGCAAGGCCGCGAAGGCAGCGTCGGGAACGTCACGGACGGCGGCCCGCGCGTAGCAGTCGAGCGCCGGATCCGGCGTCCCGGCCGGCACGGTCCCGGCCACGGTGAGCACCGCGCGCAGGGGCAGGTCGCCGCTGTTCGGCCCGGCGAGGATCTCGTAGTCGCCCTGTTCGACCTCCCACGTCCCGGTCCGGACGTCGAAGAAGCGGAACGTGCGCTCCCCGAACGGCATCGTGACCGTCCGGCTCTCGCCCGCGGCCAGGAACACCTTCCGGAACCCCTGCAGGGAGAGGGCAGGCCGGTACACCACGCCCGGGGACACGCGCCGGACATACAGCTGCGCCACGTCCGATCCGGCCACCGATCCGGTGTTGGTCACGGTCAGGCGGGCGCCCGCCTCGTCCACAGAGAACTCACCGTACGAGAACCGCGTATAGCTCAACCCGAACCCGAACGGGAAAGCCGGCGCCACACCCGCACTCGCGTGGTACCGGTACCGCACGTGAAGCCCCTCCCGGTATTCCGCCGTACGCCCATCCGACGGGAACCGCCCGGACGTGGGATCGTCCGCGAGCGCCACCGGCAGTGTCTCCGCCAGCCGCCCGCCCGGGTTCACCGCCCCGGTGAGCACGTCCCAGATCCCCTCCGCGCCGGCCTGCCCGCCCAGATACCCGTGCACCACCGCGGCGGTCAGCCCGAGCCACGGCATCTCGACCGGCCCGCCACCGGAGAGCACCACCACGACGGGCAGTCCGGTGGCCGCCGCCTCGTGCACCAGCGCGACCTGCTCGGCGGGCAGGCGCAGATGCGGCCGGTCGAAGCCCTCGGACTCGTCGGTGTCCGGCACCCCGAGCGCGAGGAGGATCACCTCGGGGTCCGGCTCCGGCGCGACCAGCGACGCCAGCGTGGTCAGCCGGGTGGGCGTGACGATCGACGACCCGGCACCCTGATAGCGCGGCGACGCGGCGAACGGTCCGCGCAACGCGACCCGGACACCCGGGCGCAGCGGCAGGACACCACCCTCGTTCCGCAACAGCACGGCACCCGCGGCAGCAGCCCGCCGGGCCAGAGCGTGGTGTGCGTCCGCGCCGGCAACGGCGGGTGAGCGGCGTTGGGTGACCCGCTCGACCAGGCGCAGCAGCTCCTCCACGCGCGCGTCCAGATCGGCGAGGGACAGCGCGCCCGACTCGACGGCGCGCACGATCGCCCGTACGGAATCAAATCCGGGAGAGGGCATCTCCAGCGTGCCCCCCGCCGCGGCCGCGGCCACCGGGTCCTCGGTTCCGCCCCAGTCGGACATCACCACCCCGTCGAAACCCCACTCCGCCCGCAGGATCTCGGTCAGCAGGTGGTGGTTCTGGTGCGCGTGCACGCCGTTGACGAGGTTGTACGCCGACATCAGCGCCCACGGCCGCGCCTCGCGCACCACAATCTCGAAGCCGGTCAGATACAGCTCCCGCAGCGTGCGCTCGTCCACCACCGAGTCCGACACCAGCCGGCGCAGCTCCTGGCTGTTCGCCGCGAAGTGCTTCGGCGTCGCCGCGACCCCCTCCGACTGGATCCCGCGCACATAGGCCGCCGCGAGCCGCCCGGCCAGCTCCGGATCCTCCGACAGGTACTCGAAGTTGCGGCCGCCGAGCGGGCTGCGCTTGATGTTGAGGCCCGGCCCGAGCAGCACGTGCACCCCGCGCGCCGACGCCTCCCGGCCCAGCGCCGCGCCCAGCTGTTCGGCAAGCTCCTCGTCCCAGCTGTTCGCCACGGTCGCCGCGGGCGGGAAGCACACCGCCTGCTCGCTCTCGCCGATGCCCAGGTGGTCGGCGTCGCCCGGCTGTTTGCGCACCCCGTGCGGGCCGTCGGAGAGCCAGATCGCCGGAATTCCCAGCCGGGGCACGGCCCGCGTCTGCCACACGTCGGCGCCGCTGAGCAGGGCCGCCTTCTCCAGCAGCGTCAGGTCGGCGATCATCGGATCCGGCCCAGCAAAGGCAGCACGGGCAAGGCGAGCAGCGCGATCCCGGCGGTCGCCAGGTAGAGCAGCGGATAGCCGCCGGGATGGGTCACCACGGGCGCGGCCAGGACCGGGGCGAGCACCTGCGGCAGGGTGCTGCCGATGTTGGCCACGCCGAGCAGGGTCGCCCGCGTCGCCGGGTCGGGCAGGGCGTCCGTGACGACGGCCACGTCCACCGCGAGGAACAGCCCATAGCCGGCGCCCAGGATCACCACGGCGAGCACGATCAAAGGCATGCTTCCCGCGTACGCCATCAGCAGCGACCCGATCGCGAGCACGGCGGCTGCCGCCCCCGCGACCACGCGCCGCCGGCCCAACCGGTCGGACAACGCCCCGCCCAGGGCGGCGATCAGCCCCGCCACCAGCACGTAGGCCACGGTCAGGGCCAGCACCCACGTGCCCGGATCCGCGACGTGCGCCCGATCGGACAGGTAGTAGTACAGGTAGAGCAGCCCCAGCGCGCACACGAGATTGAGCAGGAAGCGCAGCAGGAAGGCGGCGGCGAACGTACGGTCGAAGCGCACCGACCGCAACCGCACCGCCGCCGGTTCCCCGGGGACAACGCCGGGCCGGGCGCGCAGGACCGGCAGCACGAGCAGCGGCACCGCGACCGCCACCGCCACATAGCCCAGCGCGCCCTCCCCCAGCGCCACCGCCAGGGCCGTCCCCGCGATCGTGCCGATCAGCTGCGCGACGCCGAACCACGAGCCGACCCGCCCGCGCTGCTGCTCCGGCACCCGGTCGGCGATGAGCGCGGCCAGCACGGCGAACGGCCCGTTGAGCCCCACCTGCGTCAGCACCCAGCCCAGCACCATGACCGCCGGCGCGGACGCGGCGGCGAGCACGAGCAGGCCCGCCACCCCGACCGCCAGACCCGTGACCAGCACGGGCATCCGGCTGCCGGACCGGGCGCGCAGCCGGTCCGACCAGGCGCCCCAGAGCGGGTTGGCGACCATGGAGGCCGCCGCACCCGTCCCGGTGACGAGCGCGAGCAGCGTCTCCTTGCCGTCCCCGCCCAGGGCCTGGGCCTGGGCGGGGAGCAGGATCTGGATCGGCCCGAACCAGCCGATCGCCACCCCGGCCGTGGCCGTGACGAGGGTGGCGACCCACGGGCGGCCGGGTGCGTCGAGGGCCGGAGCTACCACGCGATCGACTTCTCCCACATGCGGACGTACGCCTCGGCGCCGGTCATCAGCTCCCGCCGCAGCTCGGTGCGGTCGGCGCCGGCCTCGCGCAGGACGTCGGCCGTCCAGTCGGCGTAGAGGCCGTACTGGGCGACGCCGTCGGTGTTGACGTCCCAGGTGCGCTGCCCGAAGACCTGCTTGCCGAAGGTCGCGCCGCTCAGCGCGGTGAACGGGTAGGGCAGCGGGTCGGTGGCGGCGTCGGCGCGGGCGGCGGGCTGGTTGCCGAGGCCGTTGACGTCGGAGCCGTAGCCGTAGGAGGTCAGCACGCCCGTCCCGGCCGCCTGCCGGTTCGCGCGCCACTCGGCGAGGAACTCCTCCGGCGTGTACGCATACCCGGTCACGAACCCGCCGAGCTGCGCGATCCGCGCGGTGATCGCCCGGTCCGACCAGGTGTGCACGGACACGACCCCGTCGTAGTCCGCCTGCTCGGCCAGGTCGAGCACCGCCTGCGCGGTCTTCACGCCCATGTGGTCGATGTGGATGATCATGCCGCGTTCCATCAGCTCGCCGATCAGGTACGAGCCGAGGCTCGTCAGGCCGCGCGTGTTGCAGATCGGGCCGGTCGGGTAGACGGGCAGCACCGTGCCGGCCGGCAGCCCGCTGAGCGAGAGCAGCCCGGCGATCAGGTCGCTGGTGATGGGCTGCTCGTTGTCGGACGGCCCGGTGGGGCAGCTCGTCGCCTGCCACCAGTGCCCGGCGCTGAGCTGGTTGCCGATGTTGAGGGCGGCGCCGGTGAGCCCGGCGTCGAAGCGGGTGCCGCCGAACGCGTTGTCGAACTTGTGCACCGGGTAGAGCCCGCTGACCCCGATCGCCTGCAGCTCGTCGAGCCCGGCGTCGATCGCTGCCCGGGTGCACTGCGCGGTCGCGGTCTCGCGGCAGCCGAAGGTCTCCGACGCCTCGACGCCGATGGTGACGGCCAGCTTGCCGGTCGCGGCGATCGAGCGGACCTGTTGCGGGGTGGTGGCGATGCGGAACCAGCCCCGGCCGGGACCGCCGCTCTGCGCGTCGATGTAGTCCTGCATCTCGTACAGCAGGTCCGCCTGGGCCCGGAGCTGTTCCATCTCGTCGCAGCTGGTGACCCGCTCGGGGTAGAGCTCGCAGATGACCCGGTTGGCGACCAGCAGCGCGTTGTAGACCCGCATGCCGCCCTGCCACGCGCGCTGGATGCCGGTGTAGTAGGCCTGCTGGTGCAGCAGGGACGTCGGGGTCGGCCAGTCGGTGAAGGTGGGCCAGCCGTCGTCGCCGCCGAGCGGGTCGGTGCCCCCGATGATCGCCTCGAACAGGGCGCCCGCCCCGGCCGCGTGCGAGGGACAGCCGGCCAGGGCCACCTCGATGCCGCCCTCCGCGAAGGGCTGACCGCAGAACAGCTTGCCGCCGAAGGCCGCGCTGGACAGCGGGTGGGCGTGGGCGTCGATCAGGCCGTTGAGGGCGCCGGCACCGGTGACCGGCGGCTCGGTCGCCGTGGTGAGCAGGGCGGTCGAGGCCTCGTACGGGAGGAAGCAGCCCGTGGCGGGCACGAGCGCGAACGACGCGTCGGAGGTACGGAACTGCCCCGAGACGCTGCCGACGAGCTCGCCAGTGGCTGTGGCGCGGATGCGGTAGCCGGCGTCGCCGCGCGCGATGGTCCAGTCGGCTTCGGCGCCATAGGAGGCGCCGGTCCAGACGTGACCGCTGACGCTCTTGTAGAGGATGCCGCCCGAGCGGTCGTAGAGGCGGTAGCGGCCGAGTTGCGTGGCCTCGAACGCGATCGGCTCGGCGGTGGCCGCGGTGCCCCGGGTGCCGTAGCCGACGCTGGCCTTCTCGATGTAGTTGGCGTCGCCGGCGGTCGTGCCGGTCGTGGTGACGCGCAGGGTGAAGCACCTGCCGTCGAGGTCGGTCGCGGGGGTCTCGGCGGCGGCGGCCGCGGCGGGGAGGGGGGTCAGCAGGAGGGTGAGGGGGAGGAGGGCTGCCAGGACTCGCATGTCGCATCTCCAATGTGGAGTGACGAGCGGTTACCTTCGGACAGTGCGGAGTGCGGGGATCGCTGTCGCCAGGAGGACGACCGGGAGCAGGAAGGCGAGGGGCGTGCCGATGACGAGACCGACCCCCACCGCGCCGAGTACGGCGCCCGCGTAGTTGAACAGGTTGACCCGCGCGACCACTTCGTCGCTGCGCCCGGGCTCGATCCGCCCGGCCAGGCCGAACGCGATCGGCACGAGGGCACCGACCGCGAGACCGCTGAGGGTGAAACCGGCGATCGCCGCGCCCGGCCCGGGGACGAAGGCGACCACCAGGCCGCCCAGGACCCCCGCGACCAGCGCGGCGCTCATGACCGTGGCCGGGCCCGAGCGCCGCACCAGACGGTCGGTGGCGAGGCGGGCCAGCAACACCCCGCCCTGGTACGCGACATAGCCGAGCGGGGCCAGCGCCGCCGCCGCGCCCAGCCCGTCGAGGTGCACGGTGCTCCACGAGCTGACCGCGGAGTCGACCGTGAACGCCGCCAGCACGACCAGGCCGACCACCACGATCGCCCGCCTGTTCAGCGGCGTACGGTCCGCGGGCTCGTCGTGCGCGGCGTGCGCTGCCCGCGACGGGTCGAGCCGCGCCCCGGCCAGGGCGACCAGCACCAGCTGCGCCCCCGCCGCCAGCAGCAGCGCGACCGTGGCGCCTCCGCCGGTCGCGATGGCCCCCGACATGGCCAGCGCGCCGGCGATCGTCGCTGTCGTGTAGGCGGCGTAGAAGCGCCCGAGCAGCGGCGTCTCGAGCCCCCGCTGGACCAGGACGCCCTGCATGTTGGACGCCGCGTCGACCACGCCCAGGCCCAGCCCGTACGCGAGGACCGCCGCGACGAACAGCGCCAGCCCGGGCGCGAAGGCGACCACCACCAGCGCGACGGCCTGCACCGCGAAGCCCAGCAGGACGCCGTGCCGGCTGCTGCGGCGTACGGCGACCAGGTCTGCCAGCAGCGACCCCAGCGCGGCCGTGACGCACACGCCCAGCAGCACCGCCGAGACGGTCGTGTCGCCGATGCCCGTCCGGTCCTTGAAGGACGGCAGCGCCGTGACGATCACCGCATAGCCGAGCCCCTGGAGGGCATAGGCCAGGGCCACCGTCACGACGGCGGTGGAACGGGTGGCACGCCGCTGCGTCGTCATGTCAGGCCTCGGGGTGGCGTGCGCGGAGGACGCCGAACGCCTCGTGCGCCACCTCGACCGTACGGTCGATGTCGGCCGGGGTGAGCGCGGCGTTGACGAAGTGGTTGTGGTGCGACGTGAGGTAGACGCCGCGCTGCACGCACTCGGCGACCCACTCCTGGTGCAGCCGCAGCGAATCGGCCGGATCCGCGACCCGCAGGTAGAACAGCGCCGGCGCGCCCGAGGCGACGAGCGTGAAGCCGTGCTCGGCGGCGGCCTTGCCCAGCCCGTCGGTCAGCGCGCTGCCGAGCCGTTCGAACAGCGCCGGCGCTCCGATCTCGGCGAGCTTGCGCTGGGTCGCGATGCCGGCGGCGAAGGGCACCGCGCTCATCCAATAGCTTCCGGTGTACGTGATGCTGCTGACCGCCTCGCGCAGCGAGTCCTTGCCGAGCAGCGCGGACACGTTGTAGCCGTTGGCGATGGCCTTGCAGAAGCAGATCAGGTCGGCCTCGAAGCCGAAGTGGTGGTCGCTGCCGGCCAGGTCGAGCCGGAAGCCGGTGCGCACGTCGTCGACGATCAGCACGACCCCGTGCTCGTCGCACAGCGCGCGCACGGCCTGCCAGTAGCCCTCGGCCGGAAGCTGGTTGTCGACGAAGTTGCCGTGCAGGTAGGGCGTGGAGATCAGCGCCGCGATCTGCCCCCGATGCTCGGCGAACATCGTCCGCAGGGCGTCGAGGTCGTTCCACGGCACGTAGAGATTGTTCGCGACCTCCTCCTCCAGCACACCCGGATAGTCGAGTTTCTGCGTCCAGGGCGAAACGCCGTGGTAGAAGCCCTTCACGAAGACGACCTTCTTGCGCAGCGTGGCGGCCCGCGCGGTCATGATCGCCAGGGTGGTGGCGTCGCCGCCGTTCTTGGCGAAGAACGCCCAGTCGGCGCTGGCCACCTGGTCCACGAGCAGCTCGGCGAAGTCCACCATGACCGTCGACGGCAGGCTCACCACGTCCTCGAGCTTCGCCTGCGCCGCCGCGGCCGCCTCGACGTCGGGATCCCGGTAGCCCAGCACGTTCGGGCCGTAGCCGCACATGTAGTCGATGAACTCGTTGCCGTCGAGGTCCCAGAACCGGGTGCCCTCGGCGCGGGCGGAGAACTTCGGGAACTTGTCGTACGGCAGGTGCAGTCCCTCGGTCGGGCCGAGGTGACCGGGGATGCCCGCCGGGATGACCTGCTGGGCGCGCCGGAACGCCGCCAGGCTCTTGCGGAAGTCGTACGGGGTCATCTGCTCATTTCCCGAGGTAGTGGCCGACGCGGTCGAGGATGCGGCTGGTGTTGTCCACCAGCGGGATGTAGCCGCTCATCGTGATCCGGCCGTCGCCGGCGCAGGCCAGCGCGCTCTCGCGGCCGGCCAGGACGTCGCCGGCCGTCCGCAGATCGGCGAAGCCGAAGACCGCCCGCGCGGGCGAGTCCGTGGCCGGGATCCGCGCCAGCCGGTGGTCCGCGACCCGCAGCCGGTAGCGCAGCCGGTCGCCGACGGCGATGTCGAGGTCCCCGTCGGCCATCTGCCCGGCGCTGAACCGCCCGGAGCGGTCCTCGTTGGCGATCACCACCAGGGCGCTGGTGGCCACGTCGAGCAGCAGCAGCCGGCTGACGTCGCCCGGCTCGTCGCCCTCGGGGCGCAGCTGCCGGCCGAGCAGGTCGGTCAGCGGGGTGAACACCCTGGTCAGGAAGCGCAGACCGGCCGGGCCGGCGAGCGGGAACGGCTGGGCCTTGCCGGCGACGACCGCGTTGAGGTGCGCCGGCGAGCGGAAGCGCAAGGCCGCGCGGGTGCCCTGCCGCGGGCCGCCGGTCGTGATGCCGTCGCGGCGGAAGACCAGCACGGCCGAGTCGCCGCCGGCGACCTTGAAGGTGAGCGTGACCGGCTTGGCCAGCCCGGCGAGCAGCTCGCGGGCCTCGGGGACCAGCTCGGCCAGGCGGGGCAGGGCGCCGAAGACCGCGTGCAGGTTGACGGCGGCGAGGATGCGGTCGTCGGTCTCAGTGAGCAAGGCGGTTCTCCGTACTGGCGAGGGGTTGCGCGTGGGCGGCGAGCGCCGTGGCGGCGAAGGCGGCGGTCCGGCGGGCGGCCGCGGTGTCCTGGTCGGCGAGCCAGCCGACGGTGATGCCGTCCACGAACGTCGTGAGGATCCGGGCGAGGTCGGGCAGCGGCGCGGTCCAGCGGGTGCCGGTCAGGCGGGCGGCGTACGCGAGCAGGTGGGCCGCCATCTCGTGATAGGTCTCCCACTGCCGGCGCATCTGCCCGTCCGGGTCCTGCCGCCGGGCGAACAGGCCCAGCTCCAGCAGGGCCAGCTCCCGCTCGGGTTCCGCGGCCAGCAGGTCGATGTAGACGTCGAAACCGCCGCGCAGCGCCGCCTCCAGCGAGGTGGCGTCGACCGAGCCGGCCTCGATGGCGAAGCGTTCGTACTCGGTGACGGTCTCGATGACCGCCCGCATCAGCTCGTCATGGCTGCCGAAGATGTAGTGGAAGGCGCCCAGCGGCATGCCCGCCTCGGCGACGATCGCCCGGGTGGTCGCCCTGGCCACCCCGCCGCGCGCGATGACCCGCACGGCGGCGGCGACCAGCTCGGCCCGGCGCTCCTCCGGCGGCATGCGGCGGATCACCGCGCGCCGCCCATGATCCCGGCGGCCACGGCCAGCCGCATCCGCCGCGGCGCGACGCGGGCCACCCAGCCCTGCAGCCGGTTACGCGCCCCGACGGTGAGCACCGGCCCCGGATCCCGGCGGTCGAGCACCGCGAACGCCGCATCGAGCACCTCGTCCGCCGTGGCCACCGGCCCCACCTTGAACGTCTCCGACCCGGCCGCGGCGAAGAACTCCGTGGCGGTGGGCCCGGGGCACAGGGCCAGCACCTTGACCCCGGTGCCCCGGGTCTCCTGCCAGATCGACTCGGTCAGCGACGTGACGTACGCCTTGGTCGCGGCATAGACGGCGATGCCGGGGATCGGCTGGTGCGAGGCGTTGCTGGACACGTTGACGAGCACCCCGCGCGCCGCCACCACCTGCGGCAGCAGCAGTCGCGTCAGCACGGTCAGGGCGGCCACGTTGACCTGGATCTCGTCGGCCACCCGGGAGGGATCCTCCGTGCCGAACGGCCCGGCCGTCCCGAAGCCCGCACTGTTGACCAGCCCGGTCACCACCAGGCCCCGGTCACCCAGCTCGGCGGCCAGCTCGGCGGGCGCCCAGGGCCGCGCCAGATCGCTGACGACAACCTCGGCCGTCACGCCGTGCTCGCGCTCCAGATCGGCGGCGAGCGCGGCCAGCCGATCCTTGCGGCGCGCCACGAGGACGACGTCCTGCCCCCGCGCGGCGAAGCGGCGGGCGAATCCGGCGCCCAGCCCGGAGCTCGCCCCGGTAACGAGAATCATGGCACCCTCACCGAGTTGTACAAGTGACCAACTCAATATCGAGGCTGCCCTTGATCTCCACCAGAGCCCGCGACGAGGATTTACGCCGCGGAAACAGGCCGGAGCCGGCGGGGACTGCGCCCTTCGCCGATCACCCCTTTCCCTCCCGGTGGCCGCGCTGCCTGTCCTCGGCCACCGCCACCCGGAGGTTCTCCAGGGTCGTCAGCGCGGAGTCGTACATCGGGGTTCTGGTCTCGCCGAGGCGGCGCAGGGCGGCGACCAGTGACTCGTACTCGGGCAGCGCCGCCTCCAGCCAGCCGATCCACAGGTAGGACTCGGCCATGGTGAAGCGCAGCAGGTTCGTGCGGGCCGGTTCACGGTCGCTCTCCGCGGCCGGTCTGGTCGCGAGCAGCCCGGCCTCCAGCGCCTCGCGGTGCCGGCCCGCCGCGGCGCAGGCCCGCATCAGCTGCAGGGCCGCCTCGCGGTGCTCCTTGACCCGGGCGAAGAGCTGGCCGTGGGCGTCGTACAGATCGTCGACGGCCTCGGCGGCCCGGCCGTGGTCGATGAGGTACCCGCCCCGCAGGTGGCGCAGGTGGCCGCGCAACTCGGCCGGCAGGTCGCGCCGCAGCAGGTCGTCGACGAGGCCGAAAAACTCGGGATCGGTGCCGGCCCGGGCGTGGGCGGTCGCGAGGTCGTCCACGGCGTCGATCGCCCGGATGCCCGCTCCCACCTCGAGGAACAGCTCGATCGCCCGGGCGGCGAGTCGTTTGGTCACCGCGGGATCGCTGCCGAGCTGGTTGTGCCAGGCCGCCTCGATCCGGGTGAGCACGCCCTCGACGAGTGCATGGCCCCGCGAGCGCCTGGCCCCGCGCTGGACGGCCGCCACCGCTTCGGCGAAACGGCCCTGGTGGACCAGGGAGTAGGCGTACCAGAGATCGGCCCAGCCGGCCGCCTCGTCGTCGTCGCCGGCGCGCAGAGACCCGGCCGCACGGGCGGTCAGCGCGTGACCGTCCGGTTCGTCGGGGCGCAGGCCGAGCCAGCACTCGGCGAGCAGCGCGATGGTCGTCTCGCCCCTCTCCCGGTGCCGGGCGATCGCCCAGTGCATCGTCTCCCGGGTGTCGCTCGCCGCGTGCAACCGGGCCCGCATCTCGGCCGCGTGCCCACCGAGCGGCCCGGCCGGCTCGCGTACGGCCTCCAGGCAGGCGCGGGCCTGCGCAAACTCGTCACGCGCCTGATGCCATCGCACCCGTTCGAGCAGGTCCGCATCGCTCATCCCCGCGGGAGGATGCACAGCGCCGGCAACCGCACCGGGCCGGAGCGGAAGAAACTCGATCAGCGGTTCCCGGTCGAGTCGCGCCCGCACCCGGTCACCGCACGCCGTGGTGCCGTTGCGCTTGTCGAACTGCGCGGCCAGATCAAGGGCGATCGCGCGCATCCGGTCATGCAGCATCCACACCGGGGTGCCCTCGCCGTCCCCCTGACCCACCACATACTTGCCCCGGCCGGTACGCAGACAGGCGGCAGCCAGCACGGCCACCGCGGTGGCAAGATGCATCTTGCCCGCCGGCCGCTCGAACCGCTCAAATCCATCAAGCACGCCGAGCAGCTTGAACGCCTCGTCGGCGTTCCCGGTCAGCGCGCAAAACTCGATGCGAAGCGCGTAGGTCTCGTACCGATGGACGCCGCTCGCCATCGCGACCATGACCCAGCGGTACGCATCCACCGCGTCACCGTGGCGCCCGACGGCAACCAGCGGCAGCAACACGTGGCTGAGCATCGCCCCGATGGCATCGCGAGAGGCGGGCTTGCCGGCGAGCACGGGATCGGTCAACTCGAACGCGCCGGCCAGCGACACGGGGTCACCCCGCAGCACGAGACGCTCGACCCGCCACGCCTCGGTGGCCGCGTCGGGCTCGTCGGCACCGCCCGCATCGAGCCAGCGCCGGAAGGCGGCCTCCTCGGCCGGCCAGTCCCCGACCGTCTGAGCAAGCCGGCGCCGAGCCTGGGAAACCCCGGGCCATCCCCGCCGCTGCTCCAGATCGGCTATGACACTCTCGAGCCGCTCCAGGGGCACATCCGGAAAATCGATCATGTCGTCGACCATGTGCCCGTACCAGAAAAGCAGGTGGTCCCGGTGCTCCTCGGCGAATCGAGCGGGCTGCGCGTCGTACAGGGCGAGGGCAGTGCCGAAGGTCGCGAAACCCTCGGTCCAGCGGCCGGCATGGACGTACATGGCGGTGAGTTCGAGAAAGGCGGCAGAGGCGATCTCCGGTACGGCCTCCGGGTCGCACTGCCGGACAAGCTCCTTGAGCAACTCCTCGCGGACCGCCGGATCCTCGATGTGCTGAGCTTCGGCAAGCAGGCCCCAGAGACGATCCACATAGGAATTCTACCCAGCCTGTCACCCACCTGATCTTGCACTTCACCCCGCCCAGGGCGCCCTGCGAACCATGATCGAGCAACGCCATGTCCACCGGGCCAAGGCCGTCTTCGAACTGGCCGCCCGCGCCGCGACGGACAAGGCCGCCGCGGAAGCGCTGAGCGCCACCAGCCGGCTGCCAGTCCTCAGAGACGACCGCATGCACGGCTTCGTCGTCTCCCTCTCCTGGGCAGCAATCGTGGGCTTACTGGCCGCGGAGACCCCACATTCCCGGCAGCTCGCCTACGACGCATTCGCCGAACTCCCCGCCGCCTTCCTGACGTACGTCAAAGCGGACCGCATCGAAGACGCCTAGAAGAACCTTCCCCGGTAAGGATGTTGGCGGCCCCGCTTCTCTTCCCATCGCAGCAGGTTGGCTTGCCATTCCGGGAGATCGGGGCGGTACTCCCGGACGCCGGGACGTTCCGGCTGGGCGAGGAGAAAGCGCCAGTAGTCCTCGATCGCCGACCGGGCGACGTCGGACGGAAACTCTCCCTCGGCGCCCGGCACCCACAAGTTGGTGATCAGCAGCGCCGACGGCGTGAACGACACCGCATAGTTCTCACTGCTCCATTCGTCGAACGGCGGCTCGCCCCGCGCCACCTCGTCGGCCATGGCCAGCGCATCCAGGACAACCAGGAAGAACCGGCCGAGGTCAGTGGTCAGCCACTCGCCCAGCAGGTCGTACCGCTGGTCCTCGACCTGGTACACGGGCACGCCGTACGTGGGATCGATCGCCAAGCTGACAACACTCACCGTGGGCCCCCCGGATGTCCTAGGCAATCGGCCAGCCATGCGTGAAGCCGCCGGAGGCTTGGTGAACTGGCGCTCGGCGTCGAACTGGATGTCTTTGAGCTGGTCGGTGAGTGCCCCGAGGTCTGTTGGACCGGCGGCGGCCACGGCTCGGCTCTGGAGGTCAGCCAGCGCGGCGTTGACGGCCACCTTGATCTCCTGCGACACCTCCTCGAGGCTCAGCCGCCGCAGCGAGGGATCCAACTCGAGGCTCTCGATCCGCCCGGGCAGGACCGCCCGTACCTGGATCCGCCCATCGGCGGCCTCGCCCGTACCATCAGGCGACTCTTGCTCTTGAGGGCCAGTGGAGGATGCCTGAGCACGACCGAGCGCGGCCACCACATCGGCCAGCGTGCGGCCCAGGCCGGATGAATCGATCGGTCCGGTCATGCTCAGCCCCCTCGCGCGCGGGCGATCCGCCCGAAAGCCCGACCATATCGAAGACTGTCAACGACTGGTGACGTCTCACGTGCCGGATGTCCGACGTAGGGATCCGACTTCGAGCGCGGCGCCGCTTCGATCAACACCAGCGCCCCCGATGCGGCTCGACCGGTACACCGATCTGATCCCGCCGCGCCGCGTCGGCCGACCCGAGGCCATCACGCTCCTCGCCGGTCCCGCTGGATCGTCGGTCAATCCTCACGAACGGCGGCCCCACCGCGTTCGAGCAGCCGTGCCTCCCGAGGGCTTCGGCGACGTCCTCGACGGCTGGGACCTCACCCTGATAGTTCACCGGCGAGCGCGGCGACCCGGGCGGGATCGACCTGCGGGAGTGTCAGGCGGGCTCGTGAGCGATGAGCGGGAGGGCGGTGTCGTGGTGGACGCGCGAGGCGGAGACCAGGCGCCCGCGGTGGATGACGAAGCGGTCGGGGCCCGCCTCGGCGACGATCTCGCCGGCGCCGGTTCCACGGACGGCGAGGAAGTCGGCCTGTGCGCCGGGCTGGGCACCGGCGGCGGTCATGCCCATCACCCGGCGGGCGCCGTCGGTGATCAGGTGCAGGGCCTCGTCGAGGGTGAGGTGGCCGGCGGTGACGAGAAGTGAGGCGGTCTCCAGCGCATCGCTGCGCCCCACCGGGTTGAACGGGTCGCGGACGTTGTCGGCGCCCGCCCCCAGCGGTATGCCCGCCTCGAGGATCGCGCGGAGCGCGGTGAGGCCCCGCGGGGTGGCCACCAGATCCGCCCAGCCCTGGAGGTAGAGGTTGGTGATGGGCAGGGTGACCAGGCCCATCGGGCCGGCCGCGACCGCATCGAGCACCGTGGCGAGTTCGGCCGGCGGCATCGTGCCGAGCCGGACGCAGTGCCCGGCGGTGACGGGCACGGTCCAGCCGGCGACGGCGTGCGCGAAGTCGAGGATCGTGACCGGGCCGTGCAGGGATTCGTCGGTGTGCAGGTCGATGCCGACGCCCAGCTCGGCCGCCAGGGCGATCTGGCGGCCGAGCTGCCCGGCCGGATCGGCCGCCAGGTGCGGTGCACCGCCGATCAGGTCCACCCCGAGCGCGATCGCATCGCGGTAGACCGCGTCGTCGACGAACTCGCTCGCGAGCGCGACGAGTTGCACGTCCATGAGCCCGGCGAACTCCGCGCGTACCTCCACGAGCGCCCGGACGGCGCGCAGGGGGTCGCCGTCGAGCAGCAGGTCGACATGGGAGCGGACGGCGGTCGTGCCGTTGCGCAGGTGCCGGGTGAGCTGGGCGCGGGCCCGGTCCGCGATCTCCGCCCGGGTCGTCGTCGCGGCGAACCTGACCCAGGACTCGATGGCCCGTGTGAGGTCGCCCACCGGTGGCCGGATGGCGTCCCAGCTGCCCGCCTTGTCGAGGTGGGCGTGCGGCTCCGCGGGCGCGGTGAGCAGGACGAAGCCGGTCAGGTCGAGCCCGTCGAGGCGGGCGGGCGCGGTGCCGGCGTCGACGACGGAGCCGACCAGGGCCCCGTCGACCACCACGTCGACCGGGCGGCCGCCGGGAAGGGTCGCGTGCCGGAGCACTTCTACAGTTCGAGGAAGTGGCATCGAGGCCACCTTTCGACATAGGCGCGAGACGATATTCTCTTAGCGTCACTCAGCCGGCGAGCGAGAGTGAGCGTCCGTGGCCGGGACTCTGATCGACCTCCGGGATGTCGAGATGCGCTTCCCCGACGGCACCGTCGCCCTGTCCAAAGTAAACATCACCGTGAGCCGCGGCGAGTTCGTCACCGTCGTCGGGCCTTCGGGCTGCGGCAAATCGACGCTGCTGCGGATCGCCTCCGGACTGGAGACGGCGAGCGGCGGCACGGTGACGACCAGGACCGATCGCATCGGCTACGTGTTCCAGGACGCCACCCTGCTGCCGTGGCGCGACGTCCGGCGCAACGTCGAACTCCTGGCCGAGCTCAACGGGATCGGCGCCGCCGGCAGGCGCGCGAAGGCAGCCGCCGCCATCGAGCTCGTCGGACTCCAAGGGTTCGAGAAGCACCTGCCCCGGCAGCTCTCGGGTGGCATGAAAATGCGTACCTCGCTGGCCCGCTCCCTCACCCTCGACCCGGAACTGTTCCTTTTCGACGAGCCGTTCGGCTCCCTCGACGACATCACGCGGGAACGCCTCAACGACGAGCTGATCCGCATCTTCGTGGCCGAGCGGTTCGCCGGCATGTTCATCACCCACTCGGTCCCCGAGGCGGTCTACCTGTCGACAAAGGTCGTCGTGATGTCCGGTCAACCGGGAACGCTCGTGAGGTCGTTCGACGTACCGTTCCCGATGCCGCGAGACCCCGAGATCCGCTACACCGGCGAGTACGCCGAACTGGTCGGCGAGGTGTCGCACGCCCTGCGGGAAGGCCACCGATGATTCGAGTACGCTCGGCCGCGCTGAACGCCATTCCGCCGTTGCTCGTCCTCGCCGTCATCATCGGCCTCTGGTACGCCGTCCACGCGCTGCTCGGACCGGCCCGAGACTTTCTCGTCCCGACGCCCGGACAAGTGATCACGGACGGGTTCCTCGATTCCCCGACCCGTACCCAGATCCTGCGGGGGGCTTGGCACTCGACCGAAGTCGCGCTCACCGGGATCGCGATCGCCGCGGTCATCGGCATTACCTGGGCGATCGCCATGGCCTCGACGGCCTGGGCCAAACGCTCGACATATCCGTACGCCGTGATCCTCCAATGCATACCGATCCTCGCCATCGTCCCGCTGATCGGCGTCTGGTTCGGCTACGAGTTCCGGGCTCGCGTGGTCGTCTGCGTGCTGATCTCGCTCTTCCCGATGGTCGCGAACACCCTCTTCGGGCTGGAGTCGGTGGAGAAGTCCCTCCACGAGCTCTTCCGGCTGCAACGCGTACGCCGTGGCACCGTACTGATGAAATTGATGTTTCCGGCGGCCCTCCCGTCGATCTTCGTCGGCCTGCGTACCTCGGCCGGGCTTTCGGTTGTCGGCGCGATCGTCGGCGACTTCTTCTTCCAGCGCGGCACCCCGGGCCTCGGCTCTCTGCTGCAGACCTACGCCCGCCTGCTCGACTACACCGCCCTCTTCGCCGCGATCTTCGTGGCGGCGCTCCTCGGGGTCACGATGTTCGGGTTCTTCGGTCTCCTGTCCAAGCTCGCCGTCGGCCGTTGGTACCAACCCGCGACCTGACAAACCTTCCCGTTGCGAAAGTGGGATCCGCTCATGAACGCACACCGGAGGCTGATGGCCTCACTAGGCGCCCTCGTCGTCTCGGCACCCCTTGTCACCGGCTGCACGGATTCCTCCGGGTCGGATGCACCGGCCCCCGCCGCGAGCGCCGGCGCTGTCGACCTCAAGGCCGCCGGCTGTCCGGCCACCATCGTCGTCCAGACCGACTGGAACCCCGAGTCGGAGCACGGCTACACCTACCAGATGCTCGGCGACGACGCGGTCGTCGACGCGGGCAAGAAGTCGGTCTCCGGAACGCTGTATCTCGGCGGCCGGTCGACCGGGGTGAGGCTCGAGGTCCGCGCCGGCGGCCCGGCCATCGGCTACACCGGCGTGGGCGCGCAGCTGTACACCGACACGTCGATCACGCTGGGCTACATCACGACCGACGACCAGATCGCCAATTCGGCCACGACACCGACCAGGGCGTTCTTCGCCCCGCTCGACCAGAGCCCGGCCATGGTGATGTGGGACCCCGCCACGTACCCCGAAGTCAACCGGGTCGCCGACCTCAAGGGTGCCCTCGACAAGTCGGGCGGCGTGTGGCGCTACCTGGCGGGCGCGGCCTACCAGGACTATCTCCTCGATGCCGGCCTGGTCTCCAAGAAGAGCCAGGACGCCGGCTACGACGGCACGCCGGCCAACTTCGTCGCCGCCCGCGGCAAGGACGTCCAACAGGGGTACGCCTCCTCCGAGCCGTACATCTACGAGCACGAGGTCAAGGCGTGGGGCAAGCCCGTGAAGTACGCCCTGATCTCCGAGACCGGCTGGAATCCCTACCCGTCGGCGATGGCGGTCCGGACGGCGGACTTCGACAAGCTCTCCCCCTGCCTGAAGGCCCTCACCCCGGTGCTGCAGAAGTCTCAGGCCGACTATTTCGCCAACCCGGCGGCGGCCGACAATCTCATCCAGAAGCTCGTCACCGAGTACAACACCGGATGGACGTACAGCCCCGGCGTCGCCGACTACGCCCGCAAGACCATGATCGAGACCAAGCTCGTCAGCAACGGCACCAACAGCACCATCGGCGACTTCGACCCCGGCCGGATGGCGAAGTTCCTCGGCACGGCCCAGCCGATCTACACCAGACTGGGCTCCCCCGCCGCCGCCGGCCTGAAAGTCGACGATCTCTACACCAACGAGTTCATCGACACCTCCATCGGCCTCAAGTAGCACCGAGGCGGACATCGGTCTCACGGTTCGACGGCGAACGGGACGGCAGGCTCGCGGCCGGCAGGCCGATCAGAAGCAGAGCGCCACCGCGAGTGGAGCGGGCGACGGTGACCCGGCCGCCGTGGGCCTCGACAACCCGCTGCACGATGGACAGCCCGAGACCGGATCCCGGCAACGCCCGGGCGCTGTCGGCACGGTAGAACCGGTCGAACACCCGCGGCGCGTCGGCGGCGTCGATGCCCGGCCCGGCGTCGTCGACCTCGAGCACCGCCGACCCGCCGGCGGCACGGAGCCGGACCTGGACCGGCTGGTCCGCGGGAGACCACTTGCCCGCGTTGTCGATGAGGTTGAGCACAGCCCGCTGCAGCGCGGCGGGACGCCCGCTCACCCACACCGAGCTCACGTCGAGCGCGACCTCTGTGTCGGGCATGCGCGAACGCGCTCGGGCCGCGGCGGCCACCACCACGTCGGCGAGGTCGATCAGCTCGGTGCTCTCGTCGCTCACGTCACCGCGTGCCACCTCGGTCAGCTCGGCGGCCAGGGTGCTCAACTCGGCCACCTGGGCGCCGACATCGTGGAGCAGCCGGGTCCGGCTCTCCGCCGGCAGCGCGGTGTCCAGGGTGCCGCGCCGGTCGAGCCGGATCAGCAGCTCGACGTTGAGGCGCAGGCTGGTGAGCGGGGTCTTGAGTTCGTGGGAGGCGTCCTCGGCGAGCAGCCGCTGAGCCTGCCGGGAGTCCCGCAGCGCGGCGAGCATGTTGTTGATCGACTGGATCAGCTGCCGGATCTCCCCGCCGCCCTCGTCCGGGATGTCGGCGTCGAGATCCCGGGTGTCCGCGACATGCACCGCGGCGGCGGTCAGCCGGTCGATCGGTGCCAGCGCGGTCCGCGCCACGGTCCGCCCGACCAGGGCGCCGCCGGCCACGCAGAGCAGCCCGATCAGCAGCATGCCAAACCCGAACTGGTTGATCGGGCTGTCGTCGGCGAGGTCGGCCACCTGGACCGCGCCGTCGCCCGCCCGCAGGGTGTAGACGCGGTAGCCGTCGTTCCAGTCGGTCGACTCCAGCAGGTCGGTCGACGCGCCCGCCGCGACGCGCCCGGCTTGCGCGCTGACCGGGGGCAGCCCGGGCTGGCCGGCCGGTGTCCGGGTCGAGCCGTCGGGCAGGATGACCCGCACCAGCCGGCCGGATCCCGGGTACGGCGGCAGCTGAACCTGCGCCAGACCGGCGCGCTCCGCGTTGGTCGCCAGGACGCGGGAGTCGGCGTGCAGCTGATCCTCGGCGGTTTCCAGCAGCTTGCGGTCCATCAGCTCGCTGGCCACCTGGAAGGACACGAACACGCTGACCGCGATGGCGGTCGCCGCGATCACCGTCATCCGGGTCCGCAGGGACCGCCCGCGCCACCACCGGGTCAACCGGCGCGGCTCCCGGCGGTCGCGCCCGCTCACGGAGGAGTCTCCCGCAATGTGTATCCCAGGCCGCGCAACGTGTAGATCAAGCGCGGCTCACCCTCGGCCTCCAACTTGCGGCGCAGATAGCTCACGTACACCTGAAGGTTGTTGGCGGTGGTGCTCATGTCGAAGCCCCAGATCGCCTCGAACAGCGCGTCGCGGCTCAAGACCCGGGTCGCGTTGCGCAGCAGGACCTGCAGGAGGGAGAACTCGGTCCGGGTCAGGCGCAGCGGCCGCGCACCCCGCCACGCCTCGAACCTGTCGGGATCGATCCGCACGTCGGCGTACGACAGGATCGGCGACTCCTCGCCGGCCGGCGTGCGCCGGCGCAGCAGGGCCCGCACCCGGGCGAGCAACTCCTCGGTGGCGAACGGCTTGGGCAGATAGTCGTCGGCGCCCGCGTCCAGGCCCGCGACCCGGTCGGACACCTGATCCCGGGCGGTCAGCATCAGCACCGGCAGATCCCGGCCCGCCGCCCGCAACCGCCGGCAGGTCTCCAACCCGCCGAGCCGGGGCATCATCACGTCCAGGATCAACAGATCCAAGGTGTCGCCCCGCGTGCCCTCGATCCCGTCGAGGACAGCGAGACCGTTGGCCACCGTACTGGTGTCATACCCCTCGACCTGGAGCACCCGCTCCAGCGAGTCACGGATGGCCGCCTCGTCATCCGCGATCATGATCCGCACTCCGCCCCGCCCCTCCGATCGACGCCTTTGACGCTCATCCTCCCCGATCAACATGCGAGACGCCTCACTTCACGGGCACCTTCGTTCTGAACAGTTTCTCGGCATTTCGGAACGCGATCTTCTCCTTGTCCTCGCGCGGCAGGTCGACTCCGCGGAACCAGTCGGTCTGCGCCTTGATGTCCGCGAACGGGTAGTCGGTTGCGAACATCACCCGGTCCACGCTGATGCGCTTCAGCAGGAGATCGAGCAGCTCGGTCTGCGGGAATGCGCTGGTCGTGACCCAGAAGTTGTCCTGGAAGTACTGCCCGAAGGGCTTCTTGAGCGAGTTCTCGGTCGGCTCGCCCATGTCATTGACGATCCGCTCGTAGTAGAACGGAAGACCTTCGCCCATGTGGCCGATGATGATCTTCAGTGTGGGGAATCGATCGAAGACCCCGTACGTGATCATCCGAATGCACTGGGTCAGCACCTCCTGGTGCCAGCCGTATCCGGACCCACTGAAGATGTAGGGCTGGAACTCTTCGGTGTATTGCGACCGGGTGGTGCTGTAGAGAATCTTGAAGATCTCGTCGGCCGGATAGCCGGGGTGCAGGTAGATCGGCACGTCGAGCGCAACGGCACGCGCCAGCACAGGCTCGAAATCGGGATGATCGAGATACTTCTTCGTGATGTGCCCGTTGGTCAGTGCGCCCAGGAAGCCATCGTCCCGAACCGAGCGCTCCAGTTCATCCGCCGCCGCCTCCGGGCTCTGCAGGGGCAACGTGGCGAAAGCCTTGAAGCGGCCCGGATACTCGGCGATCGGCCCGTCCACGAGTTGCCGGTTGAGACGACGGGCGAGGTCGATGCCCCTTCGCCCCGGAACATTCTGGACGGACGGCGTATGGGCGGACAGGATCTGAACGTCGAGTCCCCCCGTGTCCATATCGTCGATGCGGCGCCGGCCCAGATCCGCAAGACCGATTTCCTCGAGGTACGCGATGTGGTCCTCGTTGATGGAGTTCAGCTTCAGCAACGCGGGGGTCGAGAACGTCTCCTCCGCGCCGATGAAGGGCAGGTCCCGGTCTCTCTCGTAGATTTCCGCAGTCTTGTCCGCGTCGCGGTCCGGAGCCTGTTCCGGAGTCTTCTTGTTGTCGCTCGCCGCCGAGGCAATGGCGTGCGAGGACACGCCGGCGCCGATGCCGAGTGCCGTGGCGGCAGCCAGAAAGCTGCGGCGTCCCATGGGCTTCATCTCAGTCCCTCTTCAGGTCTCGCTGATCTGACGCCAACTTCCTACCGAGCGAATCTGAGACGAGCATTAATGATCGTCTCAGATTCACTCGGTACGAAGTCGGCCTCGGACAGCAATCCTCAGGAGGATCGATGACAGTCAACGCAGTGCCGACCAAGGAAGCGCCGCCCGGGCGGTGGGTGCCGTGGTTGGTGATCGGCTTGTGGGTGGCCCTGGCGGCGGTCATGGTGCCGTTGAGCGGAAAGTTGAGCTCGGTCACCACCGACAAGGCCGTGGACGCCCTGCCCGCCAGCGCCGAGTCCACCAAGGTGGCGGCGCTGGAGGAGAGCCTTCCCGGCGCGGAGGACAACACGTTCGTCTTCGTGTACCACCGCGCCGGCGGCTTGACCAGCGCCGACCGCGCCACGGTCGAACGCCACTACGACACCCTGGCCGGGCGGTACCCACCGAAGACGGTGATGTCCGGCGAGGAGGACGACGACGGCCCCTCGATCAGGCCGTCCACCAACGGCAAGGCGATCATGTTCACCCTCGACCTGAGCACGACCTACGGCCCGCCGGAGGAGCTCGTCGGCCCGTTGCGTGACGCCACGAAGGACCGGCCCGCCGGCCTGGACCTCGAGGTGACCGGCCCGGCCGCGATCGACGGCGACCTGGACGCCGTCTTCGACGGCATCGACCTGCAGGTCTTCCTCACCACCGTCATCGTCGTCACGATCCTGCTCGTCCTCACGTACCGCAGCCCGGTGTTGTGGTTCGTCCCGCTAATCGTCGTGGGCGTGGCCGCGCTGACCTCGATGGCGACCGTCTACCTGCTCGTCAAGGGCTTCGGCATCGTGGTCGACAACCAGAACTCGGCACTGCTGACGATCCTGGTGTTCGGCGTCGGCACTGACTACGCGCTGCTGCTCATCGCCCGTTATCGCGAGACACTGCACCACCACCAGAACGTACGGGTCGCGATGATCCACGCGCTGCGCGGCGCCGCGCCGGCCATCATCGCGTCCGCGGCCACCGTGGTCGCGGGCCTGCTCTGCCTGCTCGCCGCGGACCTGAACAGCATCAGCGGGCTCGGCCCGATCGGCGCCGCCGGCATCCTGTGCGCGCTGGTGGCCATGCTGACCCTGTTCCCGGCGGTGCTCGTGGTGCTCGGCCGCCGGATCTTCTGGCCGGCCATCCCGCGGTTCAACATGGCCGTACAGGAGAAGCCTGGGGCGTGGGGACGGCTCGGCACCGCCATCAGCCGCCGCCGGTGGGTGGCGACGCTCGGCTCGTTCGGCATCCTCGCCGCGCTCTGCGTCGGTCTGACGGGCAACACCGGCGCGCTGAGGGAGCAGGACCAGTTCTTGTCCCCGCCGGAGTCGGTCACCGGCTTCACCGTGCTGCGCCAGAACTTCCCCGAGCTCGGCGGCCAGCCGATGACCATCTACACGCGGCCGGCGTACCAGAAGCAGATTCTCGACGTCGTCAAGCGCACTCCCGGCGTGGCGCGGGCCGAACCGGGTGAGACCGTCCAGGGCTGGACCGACATCTCGGTGTACCCGGCCGACGCTCCGGACACCCCCGCCGAGTACGACACCATCAAGCGGGTACGCACCGCTGTGCACGCGGTCAACGGGGCGGAGGCGATCGTCGGCGGGCCGAGCGCGGAGAACCTCGACACCGAGGTCACCACCAGCCGCGACGAGAAGCTGGTGATCCCCCTGGTGCTCGCCGTGGTCCTGATCGTCCTCGGACTGCTGCTGCGCGCGATAGTTGCCCCGCTGGTCCTGATGGCGACCGTGGTCGTCTCGTTCGCCGCGGCCTTCGGCGGCAGCGTGTTCGTCTTCGAGACCCTCCTCGGGTTCAAGGGCATCGACTATTCGGTGCCGCTGCTGGCATTCATGTTCCTCGTGGCGCTCGGCGTCGACTACAACATCTTCCTGGCCAGCCGAGCCCGGGAGGAGACCGTACGTCTCGGCACCGGAGACGGCATGCTCAAAGCCCTCTCCGCCACCGGCGGCGTCATCACGTCGGCCGGCCTGGTCCTGGCCGCCACGTTCGCGGTCCTCGTCTCACTTCCGCTGGTGATGCTGGTCGAGGTCGGGTTCCTGGTCGCCTTCGGTGTGCTGCTCGACGCCCTGCTCGTACGGTCGGTTCTGGTGCCCGCCCTCACCCTGCTGATCGGCCGGCGGATCTGGTGGCCGAGCCGGCTGTCCCGGCCCCCGGCGGAGGCGCCACCGACCGGGCGGCACTCGCCGGCCGGGCGGCACTCGCCGGCCGGGCGGCACTCGCCGGCCGGGCGGCACTCGCCGGCCGACGACGAGGAGCCCGCGCTGCAACGGTGAGCACATCCGCACGGAGCAGATCCGCGACGGGCCCCGTGCCCGTCCGGATCTGTCCCTGATCCCGGCGCCGCAGCTCCCCGGAGAACTTACTCAAGGGGCGATGGTGACCCGGATGGAGGCGGCCGTGTTGTTCCAGCCGATCGTCCTGAGGTCCGCCGCCGCGAAGTCCTGGTCGACGACGTACGTGCGATAGTTGCCCTCGGTGTTGCAGTTGATCCACTCGAAGATCTGCACCCGGTACCGGATGCTGCTGTCGGGGTTCTTCCGCAGCGCCCAGGACGACGCCGAGTCGTAAGCCCAGAGGCCGCTGGAGAACGCGCTGCTGGTGAGGTTCCAGCAGCCGTCGACGCCGTCCGTGGTCGTCCTTCTGAGGGTTTCGTACGTCCGCTGCAGGCGGCCGTCGTCGTAGTTGGTGTTGTCCCACAGGCAGATGTATCCGCCGGTGGCCGGGGTGCCGGTCGGGCAGTCGGTCCAATCGCCCTGCGCGGACTGGTCCAGGAACACGCGCTGGGCGGCGGCCAGCCAGAGGGCGTGCCCGGCGGGCTTCGGGTGCACGCCATCGATCAGGAGGTCGGACAGGGGGCGCGGGTCGGCGCGGAACGCGTTGTAGGCGTCGATGACCGGCCACCGGTTCTCGCCGGCCAGGGTTCTGACGGTCTGGATGCGCTCCGCGTGCGCGACGGCGTTGGCCGTGCTCTCGGGGTTCTGGAGCACCGGGACGATGCCGGCCGCCGGGTGCTTGGCGTGCAGCCTGCCGGTGAGTACGGCGTAGTCAGGGTAGGTGGTGGCGTCGCGCTCGTTGTGGCCGTAGTTGATCACGTACAGGTGGGAGACGTGGCCGGTGAGCTCGTCGAAATGGTCGTCATCAAGGGCGTATGCGGCCGTTTTCCCGGCCACGCTGCCGTTGTAGATCTTCAGCGCGGGTCCGCCCACAGCGCCGCCGAGCACGGTCTCGGTCCCGTAGGCCTGACCGCGGTCGTCCCACAGCTGGTAGGTGGTGCGGTATGCGGGATGGCGGCCGGCCAGCCAGACGGAGAGGCTGGAGAACCACTCGTCCTCCGCGTCCCCGGTGGAGTCGCCGAGCAGCGTGATGGTGGTGGGCTGCCCACCGTCGAGCCGCTGCAGCAGATCCGCCGGCGCGGCATCGGCCGCCGCCGAGGACTCGATCGCATCGTCGGCCGCACTCCAGGCCGGAGCCGCATTGGCGCCGCCCACGACGAGCAGCGTGGCGAGCGTGGCAGCAAGGTGGCGAAGGCGCATGGCG